>CAYLTY010000155.1:0-20067 GCA_964386705.1 uncultured Planctomycetaceae bacterium | reverse complement strand
AATGTTTATGACATTGCGCAACTGAGCTTCGAGAAGACGTCCTATCCCATCGACAAGTTCGCGGTTTATCAATCAGTGCGGCGACAAGGTTTCAATTCGCGTCCAGCGTCAGTCCGCTTTGCTGAGCCGTTCAATGGATTTGTCGTCGAACCACGAATGCTCTTTGACGTCGGCGCCTCGCACTTTCGCCTGCCGCGCCCGCTGTGGGCTCGGCTGGGACCGAGGAACGACTTCGTACATGGCCAGATCGGCGACTTGCCGCTCATCATTTCGGCGCCGCACGGTGGGCGTCTGCCAATTCCGAACGTCAACGAGCGAAAGGGTGATGAGCTGGCATCAGGCGTGGGAGGCTTCACGAACGTTCGAGACCTCAACACCGAAGAACTGGCGCATACCCTTGCGAACGACATTGAGCGGCGTTGGGGTAAGAAGCCGTACTTCGTAATCGCTCGCTGGCACCGCCGTTTTCTGGATGTCAATCGACCGGCGAGAGTGGCCTATGAGGACTTCGATGCCAAGCCCGTCTACGACGCGTATCACTCGGCACTGACCGACGCGTGCCGCGCGGTGAAAGCCCGGTTTGGCAAAGGACTGCTGCTGGATATTCACGGGCAAGGTGTGGCCAAAGACACGGTTTTTCGCGGCACACAGAACGGCAAGACGGTATCGCTGTTGAAGGAACGTTTCGGCGATGCCGCACATCACGGCCCCACCAGCTTGTTCGGTGACCTTCGCAATCATGGCTGGAAGGTACAGCCGCAGACTTTGAACGGGCCGGAGCACAGCTCCTTCATGGGCGGTTTCATCGTTCAAACCTACGGCAGCCATCAGGGCTTCGGTATCGACGCCATGCAGTTGGAGTTCGGCCCTGACTACACCCGCGATCAAGAGACGCGCGAGCGGACGTCTGGCACTCTGACCACCGCTCTGGGTGCTTATGCAGATCGCTATCTGGATCTTAAGCTTGTCGAACGGTCAAGTTCTGGTCGCTGAAGGCATCCGGGTGACGAAGTTCACCCGTGGTGGTTGCTGGATGCGATCACTTCGAGGTGATGAGGGGCGTCATGATCGGTCGGTTGTGCGCAGTGGTTGCTTTGTGTTTGTGCGTTGCTGAAATTGCAGTTGCTCAACCGCCGGACGTGCCCGTCGTCAAACCCGACGAGGCCGGGTTTGATGCCGCAGCGTTAGCTGAAGTTGATACGGTGATCGCCAAGGGGATCGCTGCCGGTGAGATGCCAGGTTGCGTGCTCGCCATCGGGCGTCGCGGGCAATTGGTCTGGCTGAAAGCCTACGGGCAGCGCCAGGTGGAACCCGTGCCCGAAGAGATGACGACCGACACAATCTTTGACCTCGCGTCGCTCACGAAACCGATCGCAACCGCAACGAGCGTTATGCTGTTGATCGAACGTGGCAAGCTGCGCTTGGACGATCGCGTTACCCAACATTGGCCTGAGTTCGGAGTGCACAAGGAGTCAATCACCATCGAGCATCTGCTGACCCATGTCGGCGGGCTCATCGCGGACAACAAGATCTCGGACTATCTGTCGGGGCCTGAAACTGCATGGAAGAATCTGGCTGAGCTTAAGCCACAAGCTCCGCCGTACGATCGCTTCGTCTATAGCGACGTTGGTTTTTTAGTGCTTGGTCAGGTCGTGGAACGCGTGTCAGGCCGCACCGTGGCGGAATTCGCGAAGTCTGAGATCTTCGTTCCGCTCGGCATGCAGACGACCTGTTACGTGCCTCCGGCAGAATGGCGCGCCCGCATCGCTCCCACTGAGAAACGCAGTGGCGAATGGATTCGCGGCCAGGTTCATGATCCGCGTGCCTATCAACTCGGCGGAGTTGCCGGTCACGCGGGACTGTTCTCAAACGCTACTGACATCGCCCGCTACGCAGCCATGATGTCGCAACGCGGGCACTGGTCTGGTGTGACCATTCTGCAGGAAAACACGTGGCAAGAGATGACCCGTCCGCGTGAAGTTCCTCGGGGGCGACGTTCACTGGGATGGGACAACTACTCGCCGTACTCTGGCAATCGCGGCGGCTGGATGTCGGCCTCTGCCATCGGGCACGGCGGCTTCACTGGTACGGCTCTGTGGATCGATCCAGATAGCGGATTGTTCGTCATCTTCCTGAGCAATCGCCTGCATCCCGATGGCAAAGGCACCGTCAATCCCATCGCCGGACAGATCGGCACAATCGCCAGCAAAGCCCTCCTGTTGCGTCCGTGAGCGTGGCTGCCCTCCACTCAAAAGGAACAGGCCGACAAGTCATGCGACTCATCGGCCTGTTGAACTGCCTGGTATTCGAGGCCCGTTCACGAACCTCACCGATCTTCTGACGCTGATAAGCCTCCGCGTCCGTAGGGTCGGAAGGAAGGAGTCGCAGCCGGCGGTGGTACAGAGATCGTCGTTGGAGGCTGAATGCGTTCAACGCGATAGCTCGTGTACCAGCTTTCCCAATTGTGGCTGGTGATACCGTTGCGACTCGACGACGGATGCTTTTGAGAGCCGGACACAATGGTGACCTTCACCAGTCCCGTCTCGCCAACCTTCAGAACGCCCGCATGCACAGCCGCCGTCGCCAGCGACGAGTCATCGGTATAGACATCAGTGCCGAAAACGGTGCCGCTGTTGGAGCCGGTCACCAGAAACACAAACGTCTGTCCCACCCGTTCGCGGTATTCCATCAGGTTGCCGGGATCAGGTTTGCCCGTAGGCTCAATGGTGACTTGATACTTCAGGTTCTGCTTCGGACCAGACACAACGGCAACGCTGCGCTCCCAACGCGAATATGGACGCGCTTCGACTCCATTGCGGGACGAACCGGCGTAATCCGACTGCCCTTCCACGATCCTGAAGGTGACCATGCCGGTCTGGCCGGGGTCGATCACTCCCGCATGCACAGCAGCAGCGGCGAGGTTCGAATCGTCCGTGTAAGGACCTGTTCCCCAGACGTATCCGCTCGTGCCACCCGTGAGGTTGAAGGAAAGCGTGTCGCCAATTCGGCCTACGCCATACAGGGTCTCAGGAGCTTGCGCGGAAGATGTTAGCGGTTGCGAATAGACGTTTGCCCCGAAGCGGAAGCTACCTCCCCAATTGGGGTACGAGGATGTTGTGATGCCATTGCGGGTCGACCCAGAATAGGCGTTCTGGCCTTCGACGATCGTGACGGTCACCGAGCGAATCTCACCGACTTTGAGCAGACCGGCATGCACCGCGGCAGTGCCGACGTCTGAGTCGTCCGTATAAATTTCGCTGCCCCACACGATGCCTGAGTTGGAGCCCTTCACGCGGACCGTGAGTGCCTTTCCGATCTGGCCTCTGAACTGATACAGCTCAGGAACCTTAGGACTCTGCGCCGCAGTGGCAGCTTCCAAAGCTCGAATGCGATCGCGAATGGCGACTGCGTGATCGAGATCGCCGGCCCTGGTGTAGCGGTCCTGCAGAGCCTTCAGTTGCGGCAGCACTTCCGAGCGAGCCGCTTCTACTTCGGCAGCAGCGCGAGCCTGGATCGCGGCCTCACGCTCTTGAAGCTGATTAACGATCTGCTGAGCGTCGGGCGGCAACGGTTCGGCAGGTCTCGGCGGTGCTCCTCGACGGCCAGTCCATTCGGTCGTGGGTTCGCTCAATCGGGCAGAGACTCCCGACCCCGAATACGGTCCAGAGCCGAAAGTTTGTGCTGAAGCAGACGAGGCGAGTGAACACAGGGCACCCACGAGTAAAAGCCATGACAACCACGCACGTTTCATGATTCGATCTCCGAGCGTTGAGAGCTGAGCGGCGTCGAGCATCCAAATGCTCACCGGGATCAGCGAAGCGTTTCAGTAGAGCCCGTCCGGCGGAGCCTTCAAGTTGATACGACGCAGCGTTTCACGCCGGATCTGCCAGAGCAACACAATTCGTTGGCAGAACCCAGCTTGTTGCCAGATCTCGCGGTACTCCGCTCGCACCTCGCAAAAGACAACACTGGCTTGAGCCTTCCAGGCTCGCCCGTAGCCGTCTGCCACAACCCCGTACTGCATCATGTTACCCCGACGAACGCACAACGACCGAACGGAATTCTTACAAGTCTTATCCGCAGAAGGTTAAGAAATCCTGAAACACGTGTCCGGTCCAGTGCATTCGGTCGATGCTCCACTGCTCGACGATCGTGCTGATCGCGGGGCGATCAGCGACTCTCCTGCTGCTTCATGCGTTGTGCGGCTTTCACCATGTCGACGAACTCGGACTTGCGACCGGTGGGGTCGTCGCCTTTCGCCCCTGCGGCGGTTTCGGCGATGTCGTCCAGAGTCCAGGTGCCAACATGCTTTGACTGCTTCAGGTGCATCGCAAAGTTGGCAACCGACGCGGCCCACAGCAGATCGCGATTCGGAGCGACATCCTTCTTGCCTGCGATGTCGTCAACCACGTAGTCCTCGGTGCGTACGCTGGCCTCAGCGTTCGGTTGCTTGTAACGCAATTTCACGGTGAAGAGGTCGTCGGCCACCTCCGCTGGCAGCTTGGACTTAGCCTCGGCCAGAGCGTCTTCGGCCTGCTTCTTCTTCACGGCCACATACTTCAGGTCGTCCACCTTCCCTGACTTTGGCCATTGGCCAGCCGGGACGATTTCATAGAGCGCGGTCACGGTATGGCCGGCTCCGATTTCACCCGCATCTTTGGTGTCGTCGTTGAAGTCCTGAGCCGCCAGAGCCCGGTTCTCATATCCAATCAGCCGATAAGCACCGACCGTCACCGGATTGAATTCCACCTGCAGCTTCACATCCTTGGCGACGGTATAGAGCGTACCAACCATTTCCTCATTGAAGACCTTGCGGGCTTCGTTCAGGTCGTCGATATAGCCGTAGTGACCGTTGCCCTTGTCTGCGAGCTTTTCGAGCTTGGAATCCTTCAGGTTGCCCATGCCGAAGCCGAAGACGCTCAGGAACACGCCGCTGTTGGATTCCGACTGAATCAGCTTCACCAACTCATCATCACTGCTGATACCGACATTGAAATCGCCGTCGGTGCAGAGAATGACACGGTTCTCGCCTTCCTTGTTGAAGTGCTGCCGTGCTTGCTCATAGGCCAGCCTGATCCCCGACGCTCCGTTGGTGGAACCACCCGCATGCAGACCGTCGATCACCTGCATGATCTGCAACTGATCAGAGCCCCTGGTGCCCGGCAGTTTCACTCCCGCATCACCGGCATAGGTAACGATGGCGATGTGATCCTTCTCGCTCATCTCTTCGACCAGAAGTGTCAAACCACGCTTCACCAGCGGCAGCTTGTTGGCGGGCTGCATCGACCCGGAAACGTCGATCAGGAACACCAGGTTGGTCGGCGGACGTTTGGCCTTATCGATATCCTTGGCCTTCAGACCAACGCGAGCCAGGTAGTTTTCCTTTTGCCACGGGCACGGCGCTACATCTGCCGTTACCGAGAACGCATCATTCCCCGTCGGTTGCTTGTAATCATACCGGAAGTAGTTGATGAACTCTTCGACGCGGACCGAAGCCGGTGGCGGCAACTGCCCCTGAGTCAGGAAGCGGCGAGCGTTCGCATACGAAGCCGAATCCACATCAATGGAGAACGTCGACAGCGGTGCGTCAACGGGAACCGAGAATTCGTTCTCTGCCACTACTTCGTAACTTTCGGCGGTCGAGAGCTTGTCAGCCTGCGGAGCTTTCTCGGCTCCGAACTTGGCCTCGCGACCCTTCTGCAAAGAGTCGAGTGCCCGGAAGTAGCGATCTTTGGATTCTTCCTGCTTCTTGCGATCCAGTTCCGCCAGCAGACGCGTTTCAGCCTCCCCTTCCTTCGATTCTTTAGCCTTCGGCTCCAATTGAGACTTAGCTCTTTCTGGCAGAGGCGAGCCGGGTTGCCCAGCCTGCGGCTTCGCCTCGCTTCTTTCCATCACGACCGAGAGCCTGGTCGGTGGTCCCGAAACCGGTTGATCTTCCGCTTTGGAATTCAGCTTCCGAAGTTGCTCAACTGTCTTGTCGGCAGGGCCACTGTCTTTTGCCGGGGCTGCTCCCCGGAGGGCGACAGGCCCGTCTCGACGATCGGCTGCTGAAGGGGCAGAGCTGTCACTCTTCTGGCGTAACTCGTCCAGCTTCTCGCGACTGGCGAGTTTACCGCCAGCGCCGGGTGCCGTGGCGGCTGGAGCGGAACGCATGCCGGCTGACTCCGCAGACGGGGCTGCAGGCGCTGTGGTCGCTGAGGTTACCGGCACTCCACCAAGTGTTGAATTCGTCCTCGCGGAACTCTGCGATTCCGTGCTGGCCATCCGCCGACGTGTGACCAGACTGGCATCCCCCAATCTGTCTTCCTGTGACTGCGATTGTGCAAGCTGTTTTACCGAGGAACTTGCCGCATCTACGGGCCGATTTACGGCTGGTCGACCTGACTCATCAACGATCGACTCTCGCGTCAATCCCTCCGTATCTCCCCGTCCTGCACGCGACGACAGCACCGAAGCCCCGGCAGCCGATTCATTCAACGCGACTAGTTTGTCGACCGGCGATGTCATGGATTCAGAGGAATCCGTTGCCGCTACTTCAGCAGGGTTCGATCTTGATGGAGCGCGAGCGTTCTGCATGGCGGGCAGCATGACCGTCAGTGCCAAAGCGGTGGCCGCCAGCGAACCACCCACGGCCAGCCACGCCCGGGGACTCGGCGCCGCAGCAACACCGGCTGCTCGCAAGTCAGGATGAACTATGGCCGCAGCCGCTCCCGTCGCCTGGGCGGCAATGTGCTGCTCCAGCTTCTGACGCTGCTCGGCAGTCAGTTCCGGAATTGGTTCGGCGGCGAGTTGCGTCTGCAGCAGGCCAACAGTTTCCTGGATCTCAGCCAGCTCGGCACGAGCTTCGGCGGAATCAGCCAGCAGTTGGTCGATTTCAGCTCGTTCAGCAGCGTCCAGCTCGCCGAGGGCGTAAGCCGTCAGCCGCGTATCATTCGGGTCGAAGGCGATCATGGGTAAGAACTCCTGCATTGAGGAGAGATGGATAGGAGAGAAAGCAGCGACAAGTCATTCGTCAGTAGCAGAGCGCGAGTCTTCAGAGTCGTCTCAATGAACGGCGGGTTCGACGCGCCCGTCGGCACTCAGCAGCTCTCGCAGCCGCTTGATGCCGACATGCAGCAGGAACCCGACGTTGGTGACGGTCAGCCCCGTCACGTCGGAGATCTCGCGGTAGGTCAGTTCGTTCTGAAACTTCAGACGAATCACTTCCTGTTGATTGATCGGCAGGCGATCAACCAGTCGCAGAACTTTGGCGGCGGCTTCGCGGGCTTCCAGCGCGTCGTGCGGGCTGTCAATGCGCGGGGCTGTCCGCTGGTCGAGGTCGGTCGCGGTGCTCATGCGCCGCTCCTTTCTTTGAACGTCTAGTGCTCGATTTCGACAAACCGTGAACAGCCATTGCGACAGGTGTCCGTCAATGGCGCCGCGGTCTTCCTTGCAGAGCTTCAGAAAGGTTTCTTGCACGACGTCGCGAGCCGTTTCGAGATCACCGGTCATCCGCTGCGCATAGCGCAGCAGCGGTCCTTCAAAACGAATTAACGCCGCACGAACCCATTCGGCATGGGTGGAATTACCGTTGATCATCCTCGTCCCCGGGTATTCAGGATGCGTCAGTGCCAGAATGACGCTCAACCGGGACGAGTCTTAGAGAAAAACCGCAGAAACCCGTAACCGACCTGCACAAATGCCGTTTTCCGGCCCTGCCAGCGGTTCAGCACCCGCCGCTCCAACAGCCGCGGCGGGCGCATTATCCCAAAGCTCAAATCGGTGTCGTCGCAACTCCATCCGTCCCAGTGGTCCCGTAAGTCCCATTCCCCAGGGCTGCGGCCGTGCCACCGCCCTTACTTCTTCCGCAGCACCAGCACGATGTCTTCGGTTTCGCTGTCGATCTCGATTTCGTCTTCCAGGTTGTAGGCGAAGTCATGCACGGCGGCGGTTTCCAGTTCCGGCACCTTGGCCAGCAGACTCTTGAGCTGCTTGACGTTGTAGGTGCGGTAGATCATCTCGTCTTCAATCTCGATGTGTTTGGTCGGCGTGTAGACGTTGATCTTCAGACCGAGGTACTCAGCTCGCTTGGGTTTATCGATGCCCTTCGACCACATGTAGGTGTTGACGCCCAAATTTCCGCGTCGGGCGCTCCATGATTCGTCTTCCAGACGTTCGCCTTCCGTGGGAATCAGGTGCAGACCCAGTAAGTAGATGCCGCCCTTGTTCAGTGATTCTGCCACGCATTTCAGGTGGCCTACGGCCTGCGCTTCCGTCAGCAGATGCCGGAACGTGTTGATCATGTTGAACGCGGCGTCGACCTTCTTCTTCAGCTTAAAGTCAGACATGTCGCCAACTTCGGTGGATTCCGGAAAGCCTTTGCGCTTGAGCCGATCGTTGCAGAACTTGACGGCTCGAGTATTCAAATCGTTGCCTGAAACGGTGTAACCAGCTTCAGCCAGCTTGATCAGCAGGCGACCGGTGCCGCAGGCGGGTTCAAAGACGCTCTTTACGGGACGCTTGGCGTACTTCTCGAAGCAGCCCAGCAGGAAGTCGTACTCAGCCTTCCAATCAGAACCGAAGATCAAGTCGTAGTAGGAAGGATAGTCGTAAAGGTCGCCTTTGATTTTTTCCGTCATGTTCCCGAACCGCTCCTGAATTTGAATCTGCCAGCCACCACGCTGGCTTCGTGCGGCGAAGGCTACAGGCTGCGTATGCCAGAGAACACTCATTGCTTGCCCTTAATGACCCGCAGATGGGTCGACGCGTCCCCATCTCCCCTCGCCCCGGTATTCCGGGGAGAGGGGTCGGGGGTGAGGGGTGGCGTCGAACTGCACGGGCCGGGATGCTTCATTTCCTCTCCAAGGAATTTCGTGACTTCGCCGTCAGTCCCTCGAGTGTACCCCTCACCCCCAGCCCCTCTCCCCCAGCCCCTCTCCCCAGACTACTGGGGCGAGGGGAGCAGGTGTCTGCGCGAGTAGCGTCGTGAAGATCAACAATCGATGCTCAAGGCTCTTGGAATGGCGTTGTTCGGACGCTCGACTGTGAATAGGACATTCGAGCATTTGAGATTCTGGCCCATATCAATTCCCCGGCGAGGCCAGAAGAATACAACGACCGTAAAACAACCGCTCATCATCAATAAGAGGACTTCATGCCCAGCAGCAAGCCATCCAACCTGCAGGAACTGCGCGACAGTGGTTGGGTTTCCAAAACCGTGAAGAGCGAACTGAGCGACAACTTTCTGAAGGCTCTGGCCTCTGGTGAAGAACTCTTCCCCGGCATTGTCGGCTATGACAACACGGTCATTCCCGAGATCAACATCGCCCTGATCGCAGGACACGACATGCTGTTCCTCGGCGAGAAAGGTCAGGGCAAGAGTCGCCTGATGCGGACGCTATCAAGGTTCCTGGACGCCGAGATTCCTTACATCGATATCCCCGCTGCTCCGTTTCACGAGGATCCGTATCACCCCATCAGTCGAGTCTGCCGCGAATTCGTCGCGCAGCATGGCCCGACCGAAGTGCCGATCGGCTGGTGGAAGCGCGAGGATCGTTACGTCGAACGTCTGGCGCCGGGCACGAAGTTCGCAGACATCATTGGTGAGATTGATCCCGCCAAGCTGGCCGGCGGCACCAGTATGTCAGCGGAAGAAGCGTTGCACTTCGGCCTTATCCCGCGACTGCATCGCGGTATCTTTGCGATGAACGAACTGCCCGAACTCGATGAACTCGTGCAGGTCGGCATGTTCAACATCCTCGAAGAACGCGACGTCCAGATCCGCGGCTATCCCGTGCGATTCGATATCGACGTGATGATTCTCTTCTCCGCGAACCCCGCGACTTACAACCGCAGCGGCAAAGTGATTCCACAGCTAAAGGACCGCATCGGCTCCGTGATTCATACGCACTATCCGCAGGAACGCGATCTCGGCATCGAGATTCTCGAACAGGAAGCCAACATCGAGCTGGGCGGCCCATTCCCGGTGACGGTGCCGCGGTTCATGAAAGAAATCATCGAGCAGGTGAGCATCGCGGCTCGCAAATCCAAATACATCGATCATCAGTCGGGAGTCAGTGCGCGCTTCAGCATCGCGAACTACCGCACGATGGTAGCCAGTGCGCGGCAGCGCGGAGCACGCCTCGGCGAACGTCCGGCCGTGCCGCGTATCAGCGATCTCGGGCACATATATTCGTCCGGGTTGGGTAAGCTGGAACTGGACCTGATGGGCAGCCATCAGATGAGCGAACGTCAGATTTTGGACGCACTGCTAGCCGACGCGATTCGCACGGTCTTTGAAGAGTACGTGGATCAGCACGGACTCGAAGAAATTTCGCAGATCTTCGGCCAGGGCGTACGCATCGAAGTCGGCGACATGCTGCCGTCGGCGCAATATTCCGACAGGCTGAAACGCGTGCCTCCCGCCTGGGACAAAGCTTTTGAAGTGAACACGTCCAGCGACGCCGCTGTCAGAGCTTCCTGCGTCGAATTCGTCCTCGCCGGCCTTTACGCCACCGACCGCATTTCACGAGCGCAGTCGCACGGCGCCATCCGGTATGAGCTATGAAGACTCCGATTGTTTGCAACTTCTCACGACGTCGTTCTTGCCGCAGCCTGATCGATCACACCATGCTTCTCTCGTGCTTGTCACACACTTGAAAATGGAACTCGCGATGTCCCCAGCCCTCCAGGAACTTGATGACTTCGTCATCTTCGCCCGCGATCAGCTGCAGGCGGACGACTCGAAGGCATCTCTTGAGGATTGCGTGCGGCTCTGGCGCGAGCGTCGGGAGCGGCTGGAAACCGTCGCCGACGTCATTCAGGGTATGCGCGCCGATGATGCAGGTTTGGGCATGCCTCTGAATGAAGCGTTTGCGGATATGCGGCGGCAGTTGGGAATTCGCTAATGGCCTATCCAGTTCAGTTGTTGCCGCAGGCCCGCATTCAGCTCTTCAAGGCGGCGGCTTGGTGGGCGGAACATCGTTCGACTGAGCAAGCAGGCAAGTGGCTCGATCGACTTGAAGCCGCGCTGGGCGAGTTAGCGAATGATCCCGAGCGTTGGCCGCTGGCTGCAGAAAACGGGGAGGTCGATGGTGAGCTGCCCGAGATGCACTTCGGAATAGGACGCATCAAGACGCATCGCGCGGTCTTCGGAATCCGAAACAACAAGGTCGTGGTGTACGCCGTTCGGCACCTGGCCCAAGACAATCTCACCGCTGAAGACTTTCAGTGACAGGGACCGCATGGCTTCGAACCAGCAATTGGGTGGGGTGATTCACACCTACCAAAAATACGATCCGCAGAACTTTCCGAATCCTTCGCAGCCGATGCCGGATCTGGTGTCTCCGGCGTTTGAGCACATGCTGGAGTTCGGGGATCTCAGCGAACTGTCGCCGGAAGAACTGGCGCGGGCGGTGAAGCTGGACATCAAGCAGATCGCGGGCCTCGGCCCCAGTCTGGATTCGTTGCGACGCACTCTGGAAGAACGGAAGCGGAAGATTCTGCAGACGTGGGAAACGAAGACGGCCGGCAAGGATGCCCGTCGCGAGTTTCAGAAGCTGGCGAACAATACACATCCGCCCGAAGAGCTGGACGCTGCCTACAAGAAGGCTGTGGCCGAGGAACAGATTCGCGATCTGGAGCGGCTGTGGTATCGAGCGGGCAGCGAACGTTCGCGGTTCGCGCGGCAACTGCTGCAACTCGTCAGTCGGCTCGGCGACAAGTACCAGATCGACGAACTGGCTTCGAAGTATGAGTTCACCGGCCGCAAGCCGCTGACGATCGAAGAGGGTCTCGCGGTCAAAGAAGAACTGGAGATGATCGACCGCCTGCTGAAGCAGTTGGAAGACGCCGCGAAGAACGCACAGATCGCGATCATCGACCTCGAAGAACTGTCGCAGTTCGCGGACGCAGAACAGTTGGAAGAGTTGGCTCAACTGCAGCGGCAAGTTGAAGAACTGGTGCGACAGATGGCCGAACAGCAGGGGCTCGAAAAAGGGCGTCGAGGCTATCAGCTCACGCCGCAGGCTTATCGGCTGTTTCAAGGCAAGCTGCTCGAACAGATCTTCAGCCAGTTGCAGGCATCTCGCAGCGGCCGGCATCAGGGACCAGTTGTCGGCGAGGGCGCGGTCGAACTGCCCAGCACCAAGCCGTATGAGTTCGGCGACTCGGTCACGCAGATGGATATTCCGCAGTCGCTGATCAACGCGATGCTGCGCACGGCGGGTGATGCAACTCACCCACGATTGTCACTGAAGTCGGAAGACATCGTCATTCATCGCACGCGCAACAATCCGAAGTGTGCGACCGCCGTGCTGATGGATATGAGTGGCTCCATGCGCTACGGCGGCCAGTACATCAACGTGAAGCGGATGGGACTGGCGCTCGACGGGCTGATCCGCAAGGAGTACCCCGGTGACTTCCTGCAGTTCATCGAGATGTATTCTGTCGCGAAGCCGAGGCACTTCAGCGAACTCACCAGCCTGCTGCCGAAGCCGGTCACGATCTATGACCCCGTCGTCCGTTTGCGAGCCGACATGAGCCGTGAGGACATCAGCGAAGAACAGATTCCGCCGCACTTTACGAACATCCAGCACGCGCTGCAGTTGGCCCGCCAGTTTCTGACGACGCAGGACACTCCGAATCGGCAGATCATTTTGATTACTGACGGATTGCCAACTGCACACTTCGAGGGCCAGCATCTCTATCTGCTCTATCCCTCGGACCCGGCCACCGAAGCCGCCACCATGCGCGAAGCGCTGCTCTGCAAACGCGAAGGCATCGTGATCAACCTGTTCCTGCTGCAAAGCTACTCGCAGTCACACGAAGACATTCAGTTCGCTCATCGACTCGCTGAATCAACGCAGGGCCGAGTCTTCTTCGTCGCCGGCAAGGACCTCGACCGCTTCGTCGTCTGGGACTACGTGAATCGCCGCAAGTCGATCGTGAGCTAGGCATCCAACCGTGGCCGAGGCGTCTCGCCTCGGCTGCATAGCACACGTGGGGTGGGACAAGCGATCGTTATTCATTGGTGGGCCTGCGCATTCGACACAAGTTGGACTCGACGCTCATCTCCGCAGGCAACAGGGCTCGATCGCGCCGGCCCACCAGCCACGGCATCGAATGCTGGTCCCACCCTACCCCGTCCGTCATGCAAGCTTGGGAAGTTGGAAGGCCGAAGCTACAGAACCGGACGGACGTGAGACGCGTCCGCCACGACTCATTTGGTGCCAGCCAGCATCTTCTCGGTGCGATCGAGGAACTCGGCGTGCTGCTTGACGACGGTTTCCCAGTTCGGACGTTGCTTGGTTTTTATGTAGTCGAGCGTCTTCCGTAGCCGCTTACGAAATTCGTCGAAGCTCACTCGTTCGCTGAACTCGCCTGGGCCTGCGTCACTGCGGCTCGACTTCCACTCCATATCCAATGGAACCAAGATCCATTCTTTGGACGTGAAGATCCAAGGGGTTGATACATGCGACGTCCAACGGGTTGGCCGATTAATGTAGAACAGGACGAACCCTTCAGGATCATCGCGGTTGAGACCAGGTACATAGCTGTAGTGTGATCTGAGTTGCCGATAAACGGAGAGCTCCTCCAACACTTCGATTGATGCAGCGGAATCTCCGTGAGTGTTGGGAAAATCGCGCGTTGAGTTTTTTTCCTGCCAATTGAGGATGGCAAAAAAGAGCTGCTTGTGGCACATCGGATCGGCTTTCCGATCAAGAAGCGTGATCCAAGCAACTGCGCACAAGGTTACTGTCACGGCCACTCCCGCCAGCCCGCCAGCGACTAACAACCAGCGATTTCTGATCCGGATATTTGGCATCGTGTCCATTGTCGTTGGTCCTCCTCCCGTGTGGCCGTACGAACCATTGAACCGGAGCGCTACCGACTCTGCCAGTTCCATTCCAAAAGTGAAACTGCATTGAGGTTATCAAGCGTTTGTAGCATCAGGTTTTGATGCCGCTACGCGTCCCTTGAGGGCCAGCTTCGCGGAATCCGCCATCGTGACGAGCGCGCCGCCCATCATGATCGCGTCCTTAACAACCAACCGCCCTGCGCCGCTGAGATACGGAAAGCCGTGCTGTGCGTCGCCGAGCGCGGGCACCCAGCATTCGGGAGTCGTGATGAGAAACGACAACGTCACAAACGACATGATGAAGACCAGAAAGCTGCCGACCGTCGCGACCTGCGGCAGCCACGGATGGACGCTCAGCATCAAGCCGTAGAGCACGATCACGGTGCCCAGACCGTACGCGAAGCGATAGGTCCCGTTCTGCTCATGCCAGGTTCGATTCTCGGTGACGAGCGCACCTTCGGCATTGCGGTGCGTCTTGTAGTTGCCGGGATCGGACAGCAGGAAGCTCATGAACGGGCTGTTCGCGACGAACGGGATGATGCCGTCAGCCTCGTAGCGGAAGGCTTTCAAGCCACCGATCCACAGCAGAACCACAATCAGTCCGATGCGTGTGACGGCAATACCCACGCGATCCATGCGGGCGGCCAATTCAAAGAGTTTCAAGGTCGTCATTGTAGAGTCTCCCATGCGTTGCGGGTTTTGATGATCCCGGTGGTCTCGGGGTCTCGTTGTGAGACACCAGAAGCATCGACATCCGCAGGGGAACTCAGAATGGGCGCTTAGGACGAAGTCATGGACAGATTGCGTCCATTGCGGATTTCGGTCTCGAACTCGCGAAAGAACGAGGGCGAAACCCCCGTCGCCTTCTTGAACAGACGGCTGAAATACAACTCGTCCTGAAAGCCGACTTCAGCGGCGATTTCTTTCACGGGCCTGAGCGTGTGCAGCAACTGCCATTTGGCGTGAGTCAGGATTCGTTCGCGAATGAGATCGGTCAGAGTCTTGCCAAGTTGTTCGCGAACGCAGCGACCGAGGGTTTTCGGAGTCATCTTGAGCAACGTGGCGTACTCGGCCGGAGCGTGCAGCACTCGATAGTTTCTCTCAATCAACTCCTGCAGCGGCGCCAGCACGGGATGTCGAAAGTCCGGCGCTCCGACCGTGCTGGTCTCGGAAAGTGACGACTTCAATCGGGCAGCCGTGATCAGCAGCAGCTTCATGCACGCCAGTAGCGCGTCGTGGTGACCGAGTCGCTGCTCGTCCTGCTCACGTTGCATGCGGGCGAGCAGTTCCATCACGTCGGTGCGGGTCCGATCGTCCAGATTGACGAGCGGAACGCCGTAGGGGTCGTTGAACAGAGCACTGCTGCAGCCGGTCTCGGCATGGAAGGTTTCCACGCACAGGAAGTTGGCGTGAAAGTGCAGCAGCGTGCCACGCATCGGTTCCGCAGGGACAAACCGAATATGTTGATAGGGCACGAAGAACAGCAACTGATCGTGCTGAAAGGAGTGCTCCGCAGTGTCGGCCCAGAAGGAACCAGCCCCAGCCTCGATGCAGTAGATGGCGAAGTAATTCGTTCGCGGCGGTTCGAAAGCATCCGCCTGATCTGAGATTCGCGTGAGTCGGAACGGCTCCGCTCCCTTCCGGGGATCGTACAGGCCGCGAGAAACTCGTAAGGTCTTGTTCAAAGTCGCAGCAACTCCTCGGGCCGATTCTGTTGTCTCACGGCCAGATTCTAGTCTCGATTTCACACCAGAACGAAGGGCCGGCCTCTTCGACCTATTGGAAGGCCCCCGGCCCGACAGATCAGTCTCTGAAAACTTCAGCCGCAGGCGGGCATTCATAAAGTTCTGAATCAGCAAATCCGCCAGTTTTTGCCGGTCCGCCTTTGCGTATCGGGTGTTTGTTTGAGATCCTCAGTGTTACACACAACGCGTGTGGCCGCTCCCCTTGTGCGCATCGCTCAATTTCCCCGCATCGGATGCACGCTCATGGCCTTCCAATATGTCTTGCCGCGAGGTGTTGCGAGTCAGCTTGACCGCTTGCGATCCCGGCTCCGTCAGGTGGCCGTGCTTCGCGGAGTCGGTGTCACGCTGATTCTGGCTGTGGTTAGCTTCGTCGCCGTGATGGGTGCCGACTGGTGGGTCGATTTCGAACCCTCAACGCGGCTGACGCTGCTCGGCAGTTGGGCTGCGGGGCTACTGGTGGCTTCACTGGCGCTGATCGCCCGTCCGGCCACGCGTCGCATGAACGACGTGGAACTTGCCGCTTATGCCGAGCAACAGTTTCCGGACCTCGGTGAACGGCTGGTGACGCTGATTGAGCTTGGTGACCAGAGCGTTCCCGAAAGCCAGCGCGGTTCCGCCCTGATGCGTGAGATGCTGGAAGCTCAAACCGTGCGGCGGGTTGAGCAGTACGACTTCGAACAATCGGTCCCCAGTTCCGGGGCCATGCGTTACTTCTCGGTCGGGTTGGGCCTGATGGGTTTGCTCGTCATGAGCCTGATCCTGTTCCCCTCCGTGTCGGGAACCTTGTTCGCCCGAGTCGTGAATCCGTGGGGCAACTACGAATCCGTCAGTCGTTTGACCTTTGAAGTCGTCGACGGCGACCGCGTCGTGGCTCGCGGTTCCGATGTGGAACTCAACGCCAGGATCAAATGGAAGAGTGGCTCCGAAGAACCAATTCCCGAGCCGGTGACGTTGCAACTCCGCATGGCCAATGGAGATGCCGACACCCGCGAACTGCGCTTCGATCCCGACACCTCAGCCTTCACGACGACGGTCCCGAAAGCGTTCGAGTCCTTTGAGTTCATCGTTTCCGCCGATGGCAGCCGCTCGAAACGGCATCAGGTGCAAGTGGTTGAAGCGCCTGTTGTTACGGAAGCGAAACTGGAGATTGTCGCGCCGGGTTACGTGGGCGAACCGCGTCGAGTGGTGGATGGAATCGTCGGGGAGATCACCGCGTTTGAACGCAGCCAACTGCGGTTTGACCTCACCTTCAACAAGCCCGTGAAGTCTGCGGAGATCGAATGGATGGCGCCGGCCGTCGTACGCGGCAGCAGCTACGACAAGACTCAGAAGGAGGAAGTCGCCGCCGTGCCCGCTCGCCGAGTGGGACCACTCTCCAACGAACTGCTGACGATCAAAGAGATCCTGCCGACCGAACTCAAACTCTCAGCCGATGGCCTGCACGCCAGTCTGGAGATTCCCGCCGAGGTTCAGTCAGCGTTCGCGTTCCGTCTGAAGGATGAATACGGACTCGGCAACGAGGAACCGTTTCGGCACCTGCTCATTACGCTCGATCAGCCGCCGACGATCGAGATGCCCGGTGCGGCCCGCGACGAAGCTCGGCCGACCGACGTTGTAGCTGTGACCGCGCAAATCACGGACGACTTTGCGATTGGTGACGTGCAACTGCACGTCGCGTCTGACAAGGGGCTGCAGAAAGTCATCGAAGTCGACGTCGGGAAGCTGGGGCAAAAGTCGCTCAACGAAGAATTCCGGCTCGATCTGGCCGACCTCGGCGTGAAGGCGGGAGAAGTGCTGACGATTCAGTTGCGAGCCCGCGACGAGCGGCCCCTACCTGAGCCGAATGAAGTCTGGTCTCCTGAGCGGGTCATCATTCTGAAGGAAGACGCGACCGCCCCCGGAGCGAAAGATGTACTCGCGCGGCAGGCCGAAATCCGCAAGGAACTGGCCGCGATCCGTCAGGAACTGGCAAATGAAGCCAAGCAGGCGAACGAACTGAAAGACGCGGCTCAGAAAGCTGCGGATGCGAACAAGCCGCTGAACGAGCGTCCGAAGCTGGAACAACTAGCTGACGCAGAACTCGCTGCTGCGGAACGGCTTAAGGATCTCGCCGAGCAGTTCAAGGAGCACCCGCTGTTCGCGAATCTGGCTCCGCAGGCAGAACAGCTCGCCGAGAAGAACATTGAAGCCCCTGCGAACAATCTGGAATTGGCTGCGGGCGAAGAACCGAAGCAGGTTGCTCAGGAACTGCAGGCGAACGCGAACAAGATCAACGAAGCTCGCGATAAGCTGGGCGAGATGCAGAAGCGTTTTGATGACCTGGCACAACTCGAACGGGACCTGCTGGAAGTCAACCGGCTGGCTCAACGCGCGAATCAACTCGCGGACGATGCCGCCAAACTGGAAGAACGGCGGCAGGAACTCGCAGCCGAGCAAAAGCTTGATGGTGATTCGCCGGAGGCTCAGCAAGCCAAGCAGGATCAACTCGCTGAGGATCAGGCGAAACTCAAGCAGGAGCAGGAAGACCTGCTCGCCGGTCTCAATGACTTGCTGGAGAAACGCCCTGAATTGCTGGAGGCGGCTCGCGACCATCAGCTCAACAAGCTGGCCGATCTTGCTGAACGCGCCCGCGAACTGGCTCAACCTCAGGAAGCTCTCGCCGATGCCGTGCAGGAGAAGGCCGAGCAACTGGCTGACGCCGCGAAGCCTGTCTTAGAAAAGCAGCAGGAGCTGGCTCAGCAGGCCGAAAAGCTGGCAGCTCAAGCGGCCGATCAGCAGGCTCGCCAGCCGGTGGCCCCGATTGATCCGGAACTGGCCCGCCAAATCGTGGAGCAGTTGAAGCAGGGCAACCTCGAAGCTGCCGAACAGCTCGCCAAAGAGTCGGCTGAAGACCTTGAGCGGCTCGCTAAGGAGCTGCTCGAAAACAATCCGCTGCCCGCCGATCCCAAAGAAGCTGCGAAGGAACTAGCTCGCCGCCAGCGCGAAATCGCTGATCAGATCGACCGGGCTCGCGCGGCTGCCGAAGCTGGGAAGGACCAACCTCAAGCCGCTCAACAGAACAACCAACCACAGAACAACCAGCAGGCGAACGCCCAGAATCCGGGCAACAATCAGCCGATGAACGAGCAGCCCAACGGAGCCGCTCAGAATCCGCAGCAGCCGCAAGCTCAACCTCAGCCACAGGCTGATCCAAACGCCCCGAACGCCGCTCGCAACGAGGCACAACCGCCATCCGTGCGGGAACTTGCGGCTCGGCAGGCGGCTCTGGAACTGGCTGCGGCGCAACTGAATCTGGACCGCGAAAGCCGGGACGAACAGCAAGCAGCGGTGAATCGCGCGGCGGACGCCGTTCAGGACCTCGTCGCCGCCGAACGAGCCGCCCAGCAGGCGAATCAGGCCAATCAACAAGCCGCCCAGCAACCCAATCAGCTTGCGGGACAACAGCCGCAGAATAACGCTCAACAGAATCCTAACGGGCCGATGCCGAACGCTCAGCAGGGTGAGAACAACGCCCAGCCAATGAACAATCCGGCGAACAATGCTCAGAACCCGCCGGCCAACGAGAACGCCGCTCGCAACGCTGATGAGCAGCTCCAGCGACTGGAACGTGCCGCCGAGGACGCTCGCGAAGCCGCCGAAGCCCTCGATCGGCTCGCTGAAGTGGCTCAACCCAACGCGAATAACGAGGGCAACCCGGCTCCACAGGAAGCTGCCCGCAACGCTCAGCAAGCTGCCGAGCGAATCGCGGAGCAACAACGGGAGTTGCGTGAGCAGACCGAACGGCTCAACAACGAGAACAACCCCGCTCGCCCCAATGCGAATGCACAGGCCAACGCGAATCCTCAGCAGGCAGCGAATCCGGCTCAAAATCAACCGGCGAATGCGGGACAGCAACCCAACCAACCGAATGAGGCCAATCAGAACAACCAGAATCAGAATGCTCAGCAGAACGGAGCCCAGCCACAGGCGAATCCTCAAGCGAACGAAGCGGCTCAGCAGTTAGCTGATCGGCAGCAAGGTTTGCGCGAGCAGGCGGAGCAGCTTCCGAATAACGTCGCTCCGCTGCCGCGTGCTGAGGCTCTGGATCGCCTCGAGCAGGCTGAAGAAGCTTTGGAACAAGGGCGACTCAATGAGGCTGCTGCCGCTCAACGTGAAGCTGAGCAAGCCCTCGAAGCGTTCGCTCGTCAGGCCGGAGCCCGTGCCAACCAGCCCATGAATCCCGCGAACGGCAACGAGGCCGGGCAGCCCGGCAACAACAACGCGGAACAGCTCGCCGAGCAGGCTCAGCAACTCGCCCAGGCGCAGCGGGAACTTCAAGCCGCGCTGGAACAGCTTGAGAATGAACAGCGCGGGGGCATGCCACCCGCAGGAAACCAAAACCCGAATCAACCAAATCAAGAGCAAGCCAACGCGGCCGCCCAGCAAGGCAATCCCGCTGGTGAAAACGCCCAGGATCGCCTCTTTGAAAACACCTGAACTGGTGGA
>CAYLTY010000154.1:18663-20165 GCA_964386705.1 uncultured Planctomycetaceae bacterium | reverse complement strand
ATCGGCCTGTTTGAGTTGCCAAACGATCGCATCAGGACATGCGTGCGATGATTGTTTCCGCGACCGCCAGCAGACCACCGGCGTAGACGCCAGCGGCAAGATCGTCAGCCATGATGCCGGTACCATCGGGCAGCTTTTCCAGTCGCCCCACGGGCCACGGCTTCTTGATGTCGAACAGGCGGAACAGCGCAAATCCAAGGACCGCGCTGGTCCATGTGAGCTGTCTCAACCCCAATACCTGCGGCAGCAGCACCAGCCAGAACGCCGCGATTTCGTCGTAGACAACCGAGCCGGGGTCCTTCTTGCCAATCGCTTTCGCTGCCCGGGAGCAAATCGGGACGCCCAGCGCGATGAACACCGCACCAAAGGCAAGCAGCGCAACCGGCGGCAAAGTCGTCTTGAGCATCGCCCAGATCAGCAATGGCCCCCACAAGCTGCCGAACGTTCCCGGAGCGAAGGGAATGAATCCAACGCCTAAGCCTGTTCCCAGCGCGATCGCGAGGAGATCGAGTCCGCTGCGACGACCGGCTGGCGATTGCGGAACATCCGAGGTTTCAGTCATCGCTTCAGTCTCTGTCGATAGTACTTCAGACCCGGCACGAAGAAGCAGCCCGCTGAAATGAACCCATACAGCGAAATACTGAAGTCTGGCAGGTCGGAGTGCGAGATGACCGCCATCAGGAACCCCGTGATGAAGAGTGCCACGGACTGCACATAGAACTTGCCTGTGAGCATGCTGGCTTTCACCAGGAACACCATGCCGCTGATCAGGCCAATGACGGGTGACAGGTAAAGCACGGGCAAATCGAGCGCACCTTCGATCGCAAACAACATCGTGCTGGCGATCATACTGCTGGCCCAGACGTGCACGATCTGTCGTTCAATAAAGGTGACCGGCCCGGATCGACGCCGCAATCCGTAGAAGATCGAGGCCCAGATACTCATGCCTACGACCCACAGCAGCAGGTAGGGCCAGCGCGAAGACTGGCCGCTTGCGGCATCACGCCACTGCATGAAGTTTGTCGACAGGCACAGGAACAGCACAACCAGGCTATGCCACATCCATAGTAAGCCCCAGTTCTCAAGCAGTGATGCATGATGCGTCTCGCGAAAGGCCCGGCTGAGCACCTGAGTGAACTGCGACGACCGCGCCGAAATCGGCTCATGCCGCAGATAGGCCTCAAGGTCATCGGCTAGGGCATCAGCCGTTCGATATCGCAGGTCCTGCGGCTTCTGCAGACATTTCAGTGCAATGAGTTCGAGGTCTGTATCAGCGCGCGGGTTGAGGACTCGCGGTGGAACAGGATCTTGCTCCAGCACCATTAGAATAGTCTCGACCGGCGACGCTGCTTGAAACGGCGGGCGACCAGTCAGCATCGCATACAGCACGGCACCCAGGCTGTAGATGTCCGTTTCACTTGAGATCGAACCACGTTGCCCGGCGGCTTGCTCGGGAGCCATGTAGCTGGGGGTTCCCAGCACCGCGCCGGATTGAGTCAATG
>CAYLTY010000154.1:0-18653 GCA_964386705.1 uncultured Planctomycetaceae bacterium | reverse complement strand
CATCTCCGAATCGCGCGGATCGGCCGGTGCGACTCGCTTCGCCAAACCGAAGTCTGTGACATAGGGACGCCCATCGACGTCAATCAGGATGTTCGACGGCTTGATATCGCGGTGCAACACACCGCAACGATGTGCGTGCGCGATCGCCCGGCAAATCGGTGCGAGCAACTCCGCCGCTTCTCGCGGAGGCAAGGGGCCATCAGCGAGACGAGCCGACAGCGTCGTGCCTTCAATTAACTTCATGCAGAAGTAAGGCCGACTGTTGTGTTCGCCGACCTCATAAACCGGCACGATGTGCGGATGATCTAGCTGCGCCGCGGCCTCGGCTTCAGCTCGAAACCGGGCGATCTCAGAAGGCGAGGCGAGGTCATGCCGCAGGATCATCTTCAGCGCGAGCGTTCGCCCCAGGCTCTTCTGACGAGCCCGATAGACGATGCCCATGCCGCCGCGTCCGAGTTCACTGATTGGCTGCAGTCCATTGAACTCAGCAGGCAGGTCCGGAGTTAAAATGCGGCCTGCTTCTTCGAAGAGTTCAGCGGAGGACGAGTCGCTGCCCGCGAAGTCTTCCGCCAGAATCGCTGTCAGCCAAAGCTGCCGCAGTTCGGTTTCGAGGTCTGGATTTGATCGAACCGCCGCTTCAAGATCCGCCTGGCCGCCGGTGTGCTCTTTCTGAATCAGATCGTCGAGGATCAGTGCCAATCGTTCGTCACGATCCATACGAGTTCCTGAGAGCGCCGCGCATCGTTGCGATGTGTATCAAAAACAAAACGGCGGGCGACTGATCTTTATCAATCACCCACCGCTGTATTGGAGATGGTTGTCAGGCCGTGTTTCAAGCGACGGCATCCGCCAGTTCGTGCTCTTCCTCTTTAAGCTCTTCGGCATCACACCGCGCCTGACACTCCGCCGCTAACTCTTCAAATGAAATTCCTTCGTGACGGCACAGATGAATGATGTCCGTCAGCATGACTTTCAGCGCTTCATCGATTGGTTGACCACCCAAGCCCTCGCCGATCCACGTGTAGTGACGCGACCGGAGGATGTCGTGAAGGTGGCGAGACCAGTTTTCGCGCGTAGGCATAACAGACTCCTTCTAGCTCGGGCGAACGCCCATTGAAGAACCGCGGGCCGGACTGAAGAAAGGAAGTTGTTGTCCGGCGATGTGCGAGGTCGAGTCTACCTCGCGCCATCTGAGTGCAAAAGTTTTTTTCTCAAACAGCGACAATGTTGAGGGATACCCGCAGGGCGTTCTCAACCCTGTCGCTCCAACGATTCTTAACGCGTGGGTTACTGAAAATCTCTACGAGCTCTTAGCCGACAGCGTTGGTGCGGAGATCTCGATCGCGACAGAAGGCTCAGACTGAACTGTTCTTAGAGCAATTGCGGGAGCCCGATAGGTGCATACATGACGGCATGGCGATTCCTATAAGTATCAGTGGGCCTGAATGCGTTGATGGGATGTCGGCACTTCTCCGACTTATTACGCAATGACGTCCTTCAGCACATGGCCGTGAATGTCGGTGAGCCGGTAGTCGCGGCCCTGGAAACGGGTGGTGAGTCGCTCGTGATCGAAGCCGAGCAGATGCAGGATCGTGGCCTGCAGATCGAAGACTTCGACTTTGTCTTTCACGACACCAAAGCCGAGTTCGTCGGTTTCTCCATATGAAAAACCACCCTTCACGCCGCCGCCGGCCATCCAGGTGCTGTAGCAATCCGGATAGTGGTCACGGCCGAGGTTTTGACTGCCGGCAGTACGTCCTTCGCGGAACGGGGTGCGACCGAACTCGCCACCCCACACGATCAGCGTGTCCTTCAGCATGCCGCGCTGCTTGAGGTCTTTGATAAGTGCCGCCACTGGCTTGTCCATCGTCGCGCACTTGTTGGTTAGGCCTTGGGTGATCGCTTCACCAGGACCGGTGCCGTGGAAGTCCCAGCCCCAGTCAAAGAGCTGAATGTAACGCACACCTTGTTCGCACAGGCGGCGAGCGAGCAGGCAGTTGTTCGCAAAGCTGCCAGCGCCGGGTTGAGCACCATATTCATCCAGAATGTGCTTGGGCTCCTTGGAGATGTCCATCACTTCTGGAACGGCAGTCTGCATGCGGAAAGCAAGTTCGTACTGTGCGATGCGTGTGAGCGTTTCGGGGTTGCCGAGTTCCTCGGCCTGAATCTCATTGAGATCCTTCAGAGCGTCCAGACTCATGCGGCGCATGTCGCGGTTCATGCCTTCCGGGTCGGAGACATACAGCACAGGATCGCCTTTAGAGCGGCACTGCACGCCCTGAAACACGCTGGGCAGGAAGCCGGAACCGAACGAGTTTTTGCCGCCATTGGGCTGCACGCCGCTGGAGATCAGCACGACGAAGCCGGGCAGGTTTTCGTTTTCGGTACCGAGTCCGTACGTGATCCACGAACCCATCGACGGACGACCGGGGCGCGGGAAGCCCGTGTAAACCTGCAGTTCGGCGGGTGCGTGGTTGAACTGGTCGGTCGTCATGGAGTGAATGACGGTCATCTCATCGGCGACGCCGTGCAGGTTGGGCAGCGCGTCGGACATCCACACGCCGCCTTGACCATGCTGTTTGAATTCGCGGGGAGTTCCCAGCAGGTTCGGCACTCCGGACGTGAAGGCAAACCGCTTGCCCTTGATGAACGAGTCAGGCGCCGGCTTGCCGGTCAGCTCGACCAGCTTCGGCTTGTAGTCGAACAAGTCCAGATTCGGCGGTGAGCCAGTCATGTGCAGATAAATGACTCGCTTGGCCGTGCCTTCGAAGTGCGGCTTTCGGGGAGCCAGCGGATTCTCGACCTTGCGTGGCGCGGCAGCGGATTCATTCGCCATCAGCGAAGCCAGCGCCATCGCACCAATGCCTGCTTGCGAGTCTTTCAGGAAATGACGTCGCGTGAGGTGTTGCAGTTGCTCATCGTGCGATTGCATCGGGAGGCTCCTAGAGATCGCTGCTGGTGCGACGTCGTATTTCGGCTTGAAACGCTTTCAACATCTTGGACTCGCCGTCCGTTTCCGCCCTCTTGATCCATTGCGGAACTTCTTGGGTGGGAAACAAAGGCAGGACGCTACTTTGCGCGACTTCGACGAAGCGGCCTCCGTCGTTCACGCAAACGTGCAGAGTTTCCCCGTCGTAGCGCCAGACTTCGGAAACTCCGAGTTCAGCATAAATGGCGAACTTGCTGACAGACGAGCGACTGATGTCAATTTCAATAACCAGATCGGGAGCCGGGTGAATGGTCAGGTCAATCTCAGCCAATCCCCGGACTGCTTGTGCGTGCTGGATGTAGTAACTTTCGTCCGCCTCGAAGCCGCGTTGTCGGTCCTCGCGACGAAAGGTGGTGGATTTCACGCTCTCGACTTCGATTTCAAACTCGAACAGGAACAGTTCCACCATCCGACCGATCCACTTGCCGGTGGTTTCGTGCAATCGAGAGGGCGACAGGATTTCCATCACTCCGTGGTCGTAGGAGATTCGCTCCGCGCGACGACGACCGGAAGAGACCAGCGCCTCGTAGACCGACCACTCCACGTCGCGCATGACGACGACCTGGTCGCTGGAGATCATCGCGGTCGTCATGGGGTGGGTCTCATCGAAAGGAGCGGCGGGAACGCAAGAGGCGAGGTTGAACAGTGATTTCGAGCGTCAGTTTCGACACGTGAGTCTAACCGATCGCGGCAGGCAACGCAGCAAAGACGGTTCTCCGCGATCACTGACTGAGATCATAGTAGCGGTGCGAGCCGGAGTTCTGGCGAGCGAGAACTTTCAGAAAGTTATCGTCCGTGAGATCGGCGCCTTTACCGAATTCGACGACGTGCACGGCGGCTTTGCTGCGGTTGAGCGTGCGGAAGCGGTTGAGATCCGCGGCTGACATCACCGGAGCATCGGCGTCGGTCAGCAGAAAGATCGTATCGGGCTCGAACTTAAGGGCGTAGGTGAGAGCCCGCAGCCGATCGGTTCCGGAATCGGTCTGCACTTCAGCGATCGATTGAAACGCGACTTGCAGGTTCTGCGGTGAGGCTAGCAGCAGTTCGGGGCGAGCCCCGGAGCGAGTAACCGCGCGCTGACTGAGGTTGAAGAACACGACTTGAAATCGGGTAGGAGGCGCGAGCTCCTGCAGGCTCAACCACAGCTCTTCGCGAGCGATGTCCAACGCTCGATGCTGCAGCATGCTGTCCGACGCATCGATCACGTAGACGAATCGCTTCGCGTGGACTTCGATACCGAAGAACTGCGTGCGGTCACCGGTTCCCGAGCCCGTTCCTACTCCCTGGCCCCGGCCGATACCAGGCCCTGGGCGGTTGGCTCCATTCACTTGATCGGCTGGCGAACCCATTGCTCCGGGAGAGCTGGATGAAGTGCCGTCGTTGCTGCTGGCATTTGGACTGAATCGAGCCGGCGACGTCGCCTTGGCGATCACTCGTTCTGTTGTGGTCGGTCGTGGAGGAGCGGGCAGGGGAGTTTCTTCCGGGAGTGGTTCCGGTTCGACCGGTTCAACAGCTTTGGGTTGAGGCGGATTGCGCTGAGCGGGACGCTCGTTGAGCAGAGCTTCGATGGAGACCGTTTCGGGCGACTCGGACTGAAATACATTCTGCGGATCGGTCAGCGCATAGGACTTCGCGACGGCTTCCAGTTGCAATGCCCGACTGTCGGTTGCCTCGGACTCCCACGACTCACCACCGGGCAGTGCGTTATCGAAGTTCCGGGCTGGCGGATTGCCACCGCTCAGAAATGAAACCGACAGAGAATCACGCCCGTCGCCCTGACCGTTTCCGCGACCTCCGCCCGTATGACCGCTCATGATCAGCACAGCGATGCTGAGTACCGCCGCATGAATCAGCAGTGAGCAGAACCAGTAGCCAGCGGCGCGGTGCCAGGAATCCTGCTGAGGAGCCGACGGCGCAGCGCTGACGTCTACCACGAGAAGTGGTTCAACGACCTCTGCGATTTCCGGCGGGGCACTCAGTCCGACGCTCACGAGATATCCTTTTCTTGAGGATTCAGGCGACTTGAAGGTTCTTTACCTGCCGCCTGATGGCCTGCGAGGGAACAGCGAATGAGCAGGCTGCAGCGGACCGCCTACTGTCGCATGTTCGGCCAGTTGGACCTAGACCGAATCAGTTCAGCTCAAGCTTGACCTGAAAGATCCGCTGCCGGTCGGCTCGGGTACGGAAATCTTCCAGAATCACTTCCGTGTTCGGCTCGATGAAGTCGTTGAACTTGCGGGTGGGTCCCACCATCACGTGCAACCGCTTATCGAAGCTAATGAGTTCGGGAGACAGCCAGACCGTATGTTGCTTGGTGGTCGATGGGCTGACGCGCAACTCATTGGCGTCTTGGCGCCCCTCCTTGATCGAAGCACCCATGCCCACCGGGCGATCTTGAATCAGTGGTCGAGCTCCCACCTTCGGCGGAGCCTTTGCATTCAAGCGGTTGTTTGGCTGACGCGGATCAGGGGGAAGCGTTTGGCCCTTCAGCCAAAAGAACCGGTTGTCGTTCGGTCGCATGGACTCGATATGAAACTCCTTCGGCAGTTTGGGACGCTGTCGAAGTTCCATCCATGAGAAGAGCTTATGGATCTCGCCGTAGTAGGATTCGTAGCCCCGGCCCAGGTATTCGGCCATCACAATGTCCTGATTACCAATCATCCAGCGGTTCACAATCATCGCATTTTGTTCAAACGTGTTGCGGTCGAGTTCTCCTGTGATGATGTAAAGGCCAGTCCATTTGGCGTTGCGTGACAGGTGTCGTGTCAGGTCGGGAATAATGCCGCAGATCGGAATGATGCCTGCGAACTCATCGGGATGAGCCAAGCCGATGTCGAAGGTGGCGTCTCCGCCCGTTCCGTGTCCGGACAGGAAGATACGATCCGAATCGATGTTGAACCGCTTTCGTGCATCACGCAGCGTTTGCAGCACAACGAAATGCGAATGTGCGTTCGGTGAGTAAGTCTTCTCGCCGGGAATCAGGTATTCAGGCGCGATGACGATGTAGCCATGCCGCTGGGCCTGCAATGGCTCGTCCGAATTACCGCCCCACCAGCGCAGAGCCCACTCCGGATTGCGTTCGATCGGTCGCAACGTAACGACGACGGGATAAGAGCGCTGCGGCGAGTACTCCTGAGGCAGCAGCACGTGATAGTTCACCGGCGGCGAATCGGGCGGCAGATCCGCGTGTGCGAGGTTGGCGGTGACAAGTGCCGGTTGGCCGGGCTTGACCGCAGGCGTTTCTAACTGCGGCGGCAAATAGGGCAGCAGGGCGGCAATTGTTTCAGGGCCGACGCCTTCCAGCTTGATCAGGTCGGCGAGCGATTGCAGGCGCTTCTTGCCATCCAGCTCACGCAAGCTGTCGAGGGCCAGGAACCGCGCCTTCCAGATTGCCAGGACTTTATCCAGACGGTCGATCGCTTTTGATTCGCCCAGCAGCCATCCCGAATACGCCAATGCGAGCTTTTCGTCGGCCTTGGCTGTCGCGTCATCACAGCGGGCCAGAAATGGTTTCATCCGGGACAACGTTTCATAGCTGAGCTGTTCGTTGACTTCGGCACGCATCGCTTCGAGCAACTCACGCTGCGGCTGATCCTTGATCTGTCCCTGCAATTCGCCGAGCAGCATCAGCACGCGTTCGCCGTCTTCTCGCGCCTGATCGTAGGTCCCCAGGAACTCGCGCACGCGGCGCAGATTGGCGGCGCTCATCTGCTCGACGGGGAATGCTTTGGCGGTTTCGTACGCCACGCGGTGCTGGCCACGCACGCGACGATGTTCGAGTTCATCCAGTAGCTGCGCTGCCAGTTGCTGGCGAGCTTCCAGCGCGATGCCGTTGACCTGTGCTTCCTTCTCCGGAAAGTCCTTGACGATGGATTCCAGCTCGCGCAGCGCTTCGATGTAGCGATTTGCCTGCACGTAGAAGCGAGCGATCGTCAGTCGGTCTTCGATCTTGGTCTGGTCCGTCACGCTGCGAATCAGCTCATCAAGTCGTGCCGATTTCAACGATGTCGTCGCAATCGAAAAGTCCCACAACAGTCCGACGGCTGAGACTTTGCAGTATTGAGGTCCAATCTCGGTAATCACCTGCACCACATCGACGGGGCCGCGTTGCTCCTGCAGAGTAATCGTCCGGTGTCCGCGCGCGTCGAATTCGGTCACTCTGGAGGGGATACCTACCTGCCCGACTGCTTTAACCCGGGAACCTAGGGCTTGCTTCAGCTTGAAGACGTCATACTGACCGAGGATCTGATCGCGGTTGATGTCATCGATATTATGGTTGGGAACGAAGTACCGCACCATGCCGTTCTCGATCATGGTGATCGGGTAGACTTCGTTGTTCAGCCCGGTTTCCGTCTTGCCGTTCGGTGAGACGTTCTGAATCGGAACCGGATTGCCCTGGATCGTGAAGCCATTGCCCTTTAGGCGGACTTCGCCCGCTACGGCTGTCAAACTCCAGCAAAAGGCTGCGGTCCAGCATGCCAGGGTTCTGAAGTGTGACCGGAGCTCAGGCATAACGATTTCACCGACTGCGCCGTCTGACGAATGAAGCCGCGAGAACGATCTCAGCAGCGTTCGCACTTCGTATCGAGAAGACTATTCACTCGCCTTTGAGAATAAGCCAGCAGATAGCCTTCGCAATCACCGAATGTGGATTCGGTTCCCTGGAACCATCAATTTCAGACGCAAAGTCTCGCGCGAAAATCTTCTGGTTGCGAGAAGATGTCAACGCGTGCACGAGATGCTCAACGAGCCGACAAGGTGAATCGTTCGGGATGGGCTGCTGTGGGGGCTCGGGAATGATAGCCTGTGAGTTGAACGATTCTCCGAGTCTTGTTGATGGTGCCGTAGTCCCTGAGGCGTTCATGTTTTCCGCGTTGGTTGATCGCATTGTGCTGTATCCGATCAAGTCGCTGGATGGCGTTGAGGTCCAGCAGGCTGAGGTCTTGCCGTCGGGTGCGTTGAAGTACGACCGCGGGCTGGCGATCGTGGATCAGCAAGGCAACTTCGTGAACGGGAAACGTCAGCCTGCGGTGCACGGAATTCGTTCCCGCTTTGACCTGTCTGCTTGTGCAGTTCAGCTTACAGGTGCGGCGACGCAGAGCCGCTTTCAGGGGCATCTCACTCATGATCGCCATGACATGGCCCGGTGGCTCAGCGATCAGCTCGGCTTCGAGGTGCGCGTCGTCGAAGACACTTCCGGCGGGTTTCCGGATGATTCGGAAGCTCCGGGACCAACGATGATTTCAACGCAGTCGCTGGCGCGGGTTGCGAGCTGGTTTCCTGGAATGGAAACGTCAGAAGCGCGACGTCGGTTTCGCGCGAATATCGAATTGAAAGTTTCCGAGCCCTTTGCCGAGGACGCGCTGTTCGGTGTGAATAGTGAGTTCAGGCCCATCGCGATTGGCAAGTACATCACTCTGGGCGGAACGAATCCGTGCCAGCGGTGCGCGGTGCCGACTCGGGATTCCGAAACCGGCGAAGTCACAGCGCTGTTCCAGAAGACGTTTGCCGAACGACGCGAAGCAGAACTACCCGCTTTTGCGGAACGCAGTCGGTTTAATCACTTCTATCGACTGGCGGTGAATACGCTGCTGCTGGATCGTATCGATCCCGGAACGATTCACGTGGGCGACGCCGTTCAGGTGCGCTGAGCTCGATACACGACGCCCCGGTCGATGGTCTGAAAGCCGCTCGTGCGAAACACGGCCTGAGCCGCCGCGTCAGACTCGGGAATGTTGGCCGTGATGGCTGTGACAACTTCCTGCCGCAGCCACTTGATAACTTCCACCAGCAGAGTTTGACCGTAGCCCTGGCGGCGTTGGTCCTCAGTGACCCACAGATCCGATATGCCAATTGCCTGCTCGTGCCACGTGTGGGCGTAAAGGCCGAGCCCCACAACTGTCAGGCCTGCTACGGGAGTTCCGCCTCCGCGCGGAATCAACTGGCAGTAACACGAATCGAGACGCCCGTAACGTGCGCACCACCACCAAGGGCACGGCTTTGGCAAGTCCGACCGCAGCAGTTCCCACTTGCGGCGAATCATGGTCAGCCGGAAGCTGACCGGATCGCGATCCGACATTGATCGCAGCGTCATCAGAAAACGGTCAGCGGGTTGGTAGCCCAGTTTCGCAAAGAACGGCGCTGCGGCAGCATCGGATTCGAGAAAACCGGCGGGCTGAGCTCCTCCATACAATCCAAAATAGAAAGGATCACACTTCGGCGCAGCGCCAGCGGTGATGTCCGCGGCTCCGTTCTCTTTGAGATACATTTCAGCGCGGCGGATCAGCTCGCGACCAATACCCTTACGTCGATAGTCTGGATGCACGACGATCGCGCACACGACTCCGCGACTGCGATCGATATAGGAACCGTCTGCTTCCGGACCGAAGCCTGCGTGCACATAGCCGACTTGGCGGTCGCCGTCAGAGGCCACGATCAAACCGTGCGGATCAAAGTAGTGCTGCGAGTAATTGACGTTGTCGAACGATTCATCGTTTCGCAGGGGTTGAGACGCACCGCGACCAAGCTGAGCTTCATGCCACAACTGCAGAATCTTCGGCGGGTCGTAGTTCCGAAACGACCGATACTCGATCACGTTGCTGCTCTCATTCGCTGACGGTTGATGTTTTTGCTGATCCGATCTTAGAAGTGCCCGCTCGAAACTGACAAGCCGTGATACCGGAAGTGTCGCCAGACTCAGCCTCCGCAGATTTCATGCTGGCGGACAGTGGCCAGTCGGGCAATCGATTCCATCAGGCTGTTTCGCCAATCCTTTCCCGACAAAAACAAAACCGCAGGTTCCGAAGAACCTGCGGTTTCTACACATCAAGCCTCTCTCGCAAAGCAACAGGCAGAGTCTCTTGAAGACGGGCGCGATGCAGCAGTGCTTAAGCACTCGCCGTTTGATCATCGGGGCCCATCAGATGGTTTAGGTCCCTCCGTTGGATTGATTCTGAGAGGCATGATCGTCAAAAGGAAAACGAGCCAACCGTGTGACAGACATGTTTCGGCAGAAAATGCCGAAAACTGCTGCAAATCAGCCTGACAAAGCGAGCTTTGCCAGAATTGACTCACGGCTGACACGTCGAATGCTCGCCCATGCCTCGAATCAGGTCAAGACACACTGAGTTTGCGTTTGGGAAGTTTTAGGTGAAGAACTTTCCGCATGACCTGCGTCTGATACTTGCTGATGTATTGGCGCGCACGTTAAGCCACTCAGGTCTCGCGCCCGATGCGTTGTTTGTCAGTGAGAGAACCACGCCATGCCTATCGTGAGCTGCCCCGCTTGTGAGACCCGTTACCGGCTCAAGGACGATACGTCGAAAAAGACCTTCGACTGCCCGAACTGTGGTGAGACCATCCGCATAGGCGAGTCGCCGGAATCGCGACTGCGTCCGTCCGCACGGAATTCGCGCGACGACGATGCGGAAGACGAAGTGCTGGAAGTCACTGAAGAGTACCAGCCGCGCAAGGCTCCGCGTGCCACTCCGCCGGCGCGAGCGGAACACCATCATCACGAAGAGTCCGGTTCATCGGGCGGCTTGCTGGTCGGCATCATTCTGGGCGGTGGCCTCGTCGGGGTGATTGCGGCGGTGTTCTTCCTGATCAGTTTCTTCAACCCGCAAGATCAGCAGGTCGCGCAGAACGACCCGCCGGTTGTGAACCAGCCCGCTGATGCGACTACGAATACGGCGCCCATTGCTCAGAACCAGGCGGCTCCAGCGCCCGCCGTCAATCCTGCGCCGAATCAACCTCCCCCAAATCAGCCAGCAACGAATCCTGAACCAAATAAACCTGCTGGGGCTGAGGGGCCGACCGTAACTCCGGTGCCCGTTGTGCCGGCGCAGCCTGCTCCGGTGCTGCCCCCGGTGAACCCGCCTGCTCCAGTCGTTCCCGCGCCAGTGAACCCGGCACCGGCTCCGATTATCGTGGCCGATGTTGCCAACACGCTGCGTTACAAGTTCGAGCCGAATCGAGACTACCCCTACAAGTTTTCCATTGAAGCCAACATGGGGGATTCGACGGAACGCACGGAAGGCACTGTGATCTATCGCATCTCGAAGCAGCCACCGGCGATCAGCATTGAATCGCGTCAGGAGGGTACCGGCTCGGCGTTTGTTGTTTCCGCCGACGGTTATCTCGTCACATGCGCGCACGTCATCGACCGCGCCAAGAACATTGAAGTGCAGCTCGGCAACCAGAAGTACGCCGCAACCGTCATTGCATCCGACGCACCGCATGACGTCGCGATCATCAAGATCGCCGCGCAAAACCTCACGCCGATCGCTCTGGCCGATTCCAGCAGTGTGCAGTTGGCGCAGGCCGTGCGAGTGCTGGGATTCCCCTTATCTGATGTGCTGGGCAACAACCTGAAGGTCACTACTGGCACCGTTGCCGGATTGAACCAGCAAGGCGACAGCCGCATCTTTCAGATCGATGCAGCGATCAATCCGGGTAACAGTGGCGGTCCTGTCGTCAATGAATTCGGCGACGTGATCGGTATTGCGAGCGCGAAGCTGACCGGTCCGACGGTCTCCACTGTAGGGTTTGCTCGACCCTCCAGCGATGCGAAGGCGTTACTCGACAAGGCGGGCATCAAACTGGCTGCTGCGGTCGGACAACAGAAGCTTGATGGTCCAGCGCTGGCAGCGAAGCTCGGTCCGTCGCTGGGCTTCGTGCGCGTGCGGATGGGCGCTGGTGAGAACCGCACAACGCTCGAATATGAAGCGTCGTTCTCCAGCAGCAATCGACCGAACGCTGGGCGTTTTCCCAGCATGCGTTTTTCCGTGCCGAGGACCGAATTCGGCAAGGGGACGCTGACGATCGACGAGTTCGGTGACGTCGTCAATTTCAAGGGCGAAGAGCAGTTGCCGTTCGTCATGGGACCAGCCGCGTTGCTGGCCATCGTGCCGCTGAACTCGAGCGGTCAGGGCACATGGGGTTCCAGTCAGGACACCAGCATCAGTCGGATTGAACAGGACCCGAACGATCCGTTTGCCCGCATGCGTCCGCCGGGCTTGAACCGCTTCTTAGACCGACGTCCGCAAAACGTCAAAGTGATTCCGGCTCACGAGCAGGTCACTTACACACTCGGCGAACTGGACGCTGAGTACCGCCACATCAAGAAGTCTTACGATCTGCATACGACGGACAGCGAAGAGAAGCCGTACCTGGCCGTGAAAGGCGGCGGCGAATGGAAGTTCGACACCAAAGACCGCAAGCCGGTTTCGGCGTTGTTGAAGTTTGAACTCGCCCGCAACGATGGTGCGATCAGTGTCAAACTGCCGTTTGAAGTGCGGATCAACTACACGGACCCCAAGGTCATTGAGGCTGAGAAGAAAGCCGCTGCTGAACGCATGGCCGAACTGCAAGCCTCACAGGCTCAGAAGGCGGCGGAAGAACTGGCCAAGTTGGCGCCTCCGAAGGCTGCGAAATTGGTTCAGCGGTTTGCGCCGTCTTCGGCGTCGTTCGTGCATGCGATCTATCTGCGACCGGACAACAAGCAGGCATTCCTGGTGACTCAGGATGGCACGATTCAGGTCTACGACGTTGCTCAGAAGGATCCTGTCGGGAAATTCGACGCGGTGGGGCTCGGCGTTCAGGTCGTGGCCTTTTCGCCGGACAGCAAGTTGATTGGGGCGTCGAGTCATACCGGTCTCAACATCTGGAACGCGGAGACTCGGGAATCGCTGCTGAAGCCGGAGATGCCCCTCAAGCCGAATTCAATGGTGTTTTCGAAGGATGGTGGCCGCGTCTACTTCGGTTTCATATCCCGACAGATGGAAGCCTGGGATATTGCGGAAAAGAAGAAACTGAAGGAATGGCGCGACGACAAGGGTAGCCAATTTCAGGCTCTGGCCATGTCCGCCGATGGCAAGGAACTGATCTCGACGGATGGCCGTTCCGTGGATTGGTGGAATCCCGAAACCGGAACGCAAGTTCGCTCGGTGTCGGCGGGTGAAGGCTCAAACTACCGGTCCGCCAGGATCAGTGCGTCGTCGGGAAAGATCCTGTTCGACAAGAGTCATCAAAGCCTGTTCCTGGCCACGCTGGAGAAACCGGGCGATGGTTCAACTCTGAACTTTCGCGCGCACATTTCTGGCAGTGGTATCGCGCTCTCCGAGAACGGCAAGCGAGTTGCCGTCGCTGATGCCGCGAACAACAAGAACGTGGTGGTGTGGGATGTGGATAAGGGAGAGGTCATCGATTCCTGGCAGGTCGATACGCTGACGGCTCAAAACGTGGCGTTGTCGCCGGACGGTAAGTTGGTGCTGACGTGCGGTTACAATAAGGTACTGCAGCTCTGGGAACTGCCTTAGGCCGCGCCGAGCGGCGAATCATCAACCCTGACTACGAACGGACTCCATGCTCACCGCCGACGGTTGTTTGGCTCGCCGCTATCGCCTGTGGGATGCTCTGCCGCAAGAGTATGACTGGGTCTTGATCGCCGACCCGCGGCATGTGCACTACTTCTCGAACTTCTGGGTGAACCCCATCAGCTTTTCGACGTGCGAGCGCGGCCTGCTGCTGCTCGAGCGTAGCGGCCAAGCCACCTTGATGGCGGACAACTTCACGCGTCGCTCAGCGGTTGCTGATCCGTTCGTGGACGAAGAGGTCCTCGGCAAGTGGTACGACCACAAGCATTCGGTGATGAACCGCGATCATGTGCTGTTCGCTCAACTCAAGTCGCTGTTGCCGAGGCTCAAGGGGCGACGCGGCCTGGTTGAAGCTGAATGGCTGCCCGTGATGGCTGCTGACGAACTGGATCTGGCTCATGAGTGTCGCGCACTCGAACTGGGTAGCGTTGTGCGGCAGCTGCGCCGCCAAAAAGAACCAGACGAGATCGAGTTGCTGACCCGCTGCATGCAAGCCTGCGACGCGGGACACGCCCAAGCATTCAAGTCCATTCGACCGGGCATGACTGAACTCGAACTGTATTGCGACGTGCAGCGGGCGGCGCAATTGGCGGCAGGGCTGGCGAGCGTCGTCTACGGTGACTTCCGCGCGGTGAATGCCGAAATTCCCAAACGCGGAGGGCAGCCGACGAGTTACGTGCTGAAAGAGGGCGACATGTTCATCCTCGACTATTCCGTGATGATCGGTGGCTATCGCAGCGACTTCACGAACACGCTGGCCGTGGGTGAGCCGACCTCAAACCAGATTGAAATCTTCGAAACCGACAAGTCTGCGTTACTGGCTGCGGAAGCGGTCACGAAAGCTGGCGTGCGCGCCGCAGACGTGTACCGCGCCGCATCCAAGGTCTTGGAAGACGCGGGCCATGCGCCGCTGGTGCATCATGCTGGTCACGGATTGGGGTTGGCTCACCCCGAAGCACCCGTTCTCGTCTCGGAGAGCGACGACGTGCTGCTGGAAGGCGACGTCGTCACGATTGAACCCGGGCTCTACATCGAAGGCATTGGCGGAGTGCGCCTCGAACACAACGTGCTGGTGACTAAATCAGGCTCGCGGCGGCTGAGCAATCACGAACTGCGGCTGCGATAGGTTTGCAGGACAAGGTGTTCCACCCCTCGCCTCTACGTGCGTTTCTTCGGACGAGCTTCCGGCAACGCAGTCAGCGGATCTTCCGGCCACGCGTGTTTGGGGTAGCGGATTTTGAGCGTCTTGCGGACCTGCGGGTACGTGTTCTGCCAGAAGCTCCGCAGGTCTTCGGTGATTTGTTCCGGCCGATGGTTGGGTGCGAGCAGATGCATCAGCACGGGAACCCTGCCGCCCGCCACGCGCGGCGTTTCCAGCATGCCGAAGATCTCCTGAATCCTCACGGCCAGAATCGGTGGACGGTCCAGTTCGTAAGCCAGCTTGATATGGCTGCCGCTGGGCACCTGAATCCGCTCGGGGGCGTCGTTCTGAATCGCCTGTTGCTGCGGCATCGTGAGTTCGGCCTTCAGATAGTCCAGCCACGGCGCCTTGCGCAACTCATCGACTGACGAGTACTGCTGGCACAGAGACTTCAGCACCCCGCGCAGGTAGTCGTCATCGAACGCTGGCAGATTGAGATCCGGCCGCCAGCGTGACAGGCATTGAGCCCGCAACAGCCATTCGCCGATCTCACCATCACGCGGGATGAGGGTTTCCAGTTGCGGGCTGAGGGCTTCGAACAGAACCTCGCCAACGCGTTCCGACTTCGGCAACTGAGCGGTCGCTTCTTCGATCACCAGATCGTCCCAGTACGTGCGGCGACGAGCAGCCACACGCTTGTTGCTCGGGTGATAGAACAGATCGTCGCGAGTCTGCAGCAACGCGCCGTCGAGCCACTCACGTTTAACCAGCGAGGCTTCCCGAACCGTTGCATCGGTTTGCCCGGCATCAACATCAATGCACAGGAACAGATCACCGTCATCCACGGCCGAACGCACATCAAGCTTCACGCCACGACCGCCGACCATCAGGCCGCGTTTGTCGCGCGGCGCCCGGCGTCGAGCCAGTCGATCAGGAAACGCCGCCAACAGGGACTGCATAACGGCGTCATCAGACTCATCACGCGATTCCCCCTCGCGGCGCGGGAGCATGTCGAGGAACTGGTTCGCGGCCTTTAACACGAACCGCGCGGCGTTCATGTTAACCGTTCCGAAAGCACAATCTTTCTTGCCTTCGCGAGCGAAGTCTTCGATCGCGCAGAGCCGATCGAGCGTGTCGGAATTTGAGCGATGCCGCGCCGCGTGAATGGTACGCGGACCCGTCGAGTTCTGTTGCGGGCCGCTGTTGCGGAAGAACGGATCACGCTCCGACAGCAACGACGCCAACAACGCGACGCGTTGCACGCAACCTCGTTGCTGACCTTCTATCAACAGACGCCCCAAGCGAGGATGCACAGGAAAGCGTGCGATCTCACGCCCCAATGGAGTGACATCGTGCTCGTCGATGGCTCCCAAACGACGCAGTTGAGTCACCGCATTCTCGATTGCTTCCGCTCGCGGCGCTTCGAACCACGGGAAGTTCGCGACATCACGCTCGCCCCAGCACCACAATTGCAGCATGGTGCCCGCGAGGTCGACTCGCCGCACCTCCGGCTCTTCAAACTGCGACCGCAATCCGTGCGAACGCTCATCCCACAATCGCAGGCAGATGCCCGGTGCAGTGCGTCCTGCACGGCCGGCCCGCTGGTCCGCCGAGGCCTGCGAACACTTCTTCAATTCAAGCCGATCCAAGCCGATGTTCGGCTCAAACGTCGGCACGCGGGCCAGCCCCGAATCAACGACCGCCGTCACGCCATCCACGGTGATCGACGTCTCAGCGACGTTCGTCGCCAGCACGATCTTGCGCCGTTCAGATGGCGTGAGCACCGCATCCTGCTGTTCGGCGGGCAAGTCTCCATAGAGCGGCATGATCGCGACGTTCTTCACACGCGATTCAAGTTCCTGTTGAGTCTTGCGGATCTCACCCACACCCGGCAGAAACACCAGCACATCGCCATCCCTACGGTCGAGCACCGAGGCCGCGGCGTCCGCTGCCTGCAAATGAATGGGCCGCAAGTCCGCGGATTTCAGATAGCTGATTTCAACCGGATAGGTCCGACCGAGCGATTCAACAATCGGGCAGCCGCCGAGGTAGTTCGCAATCGGCTCGGCGGCCAGCGTGGCCGACATGACGACGATCTTCAGTTCGGGCCGAATGGTCTGCTGGATCCGCCGCACCATGCCCAGCGCCAAATCGCTCGCCAGGCTGCGTTCATGAAACTCGTCGAAGACCACCACTCCGAGACGTTCCAGATACGGATCGTCGAACAGCATCCTCAGCAGGATGCCTTCGGTGACAACTCGAATGCGGGTGCGCGACGTGACCTGTTCGTCGAAGCGAACTTGATAACCGATGTCCTCGCCGAGTCGTGTGCCGCGTTCATGGGACATGCGTCGCGCGGCAGCTCGAGCGGCCACGCGACGCGGTTGCAGCATCAAAATCTGGCCGGCGCCCGCCAGGCCGGCATCCAGAACTGCGGGCGGCACTCGAGTTGTCTTGCCCGCGCCGGCAGGAGCCCTCAGCACGACCGAGTTGGCTTCCGCAAGACGCTGCATCAGTTCCGGAAGAACGGCATCAATCGGCAACGCAACGAGCGGCATGAAGGGCATCCAGAAGTTTCAGTCGATCAGCAGGAACTCTGCGCAGTCTAAGTCGAACGCTCGGTTTCCCGAATCAATCACGGTGTCGGCCGGTCGATCAGCTTCGTCCGAATTGTGTCGCGAATCTCGTCGCGCACGCGACGGAACTCGTTGAGTTTGTGAGCCTCATCACCGACCGCATAGTGCGGGTCATCAAACGGCCAGTGCCAGCGTTCGGTAGCTCCGGGAAACGCGGGACATTCTTTCTCAGCACCCGAGCAGACGCTGATGATCAAGTCTGGAGGAGCACCGTGCGGCGGCAGAAACTCATTGATCGACTTGCTGCGCTGCGACGAGATATCGACTCCCGCTTCCCGCATGACGTCGATCGCTCGTGGATGCACGTAACCCGCAGGCTTCGATCCCGCCGACAGAACATCAAAACGGTCGGCTCCCAACGATCGCAGCCAGCCTTCCGCCATCTGACTGCGGCAGGAATTGCCGGTGCAGAGAAAGAGGACGCGAAGGGGTTTTGACGCGGTCATAGGGGCTTCAATCAAAGCTGTCTGGGAGGCTCAGGAACAGGTCGTTCCGACAATAGATTTCACGCCGGAGCAGAAGTATGCTCCGAGCGCGACGACCCGGCCAGTTGAGGTGCGTGTTCCAACTGGTTTGACAGGAAGTGACGACTCCCCGAATGGATTGGCTGGCACGGTCATTGCTTTGATGCGTGGCATTACCAAGTTGCGGAGTTCTCCGATTGGATGAAGCTCAACGATTGCAACGACGGTTCTTGCGAAGGTTAACGTGTTTTGCAGGAAATTACGTGGGCGCCAAGGTGAGCTCAAGTTCGTTAGGCGCTCATCTGTTCGGTTCCTCGAGGGAGTCTCACCCGGCTTGCTGGGCATCACGCGTGCTTCAAGTAAGTGCAGCTTTGCATATATTTGAGGCAAAGGCCAATCAGCCGAAATCAACAACAGAAAGGAGCGCTCGACGAAAGCTGAAATTCACCGCTCGGGGTCGTAAATCCGCCAGCGATGAGCATGATGCATGTTGTTGTTCCTGGCAGCCGCAGTCCGCGTGCCCAGGATTGGTTGTCGGAAGTCATTCACAGTTCATTTGAGGATTCACAAGTGTCGTCAGCATCTAAGTTTAAACTCGAGTACGTGTGGTTGGACGGTTACCTCCCAGAACCGGGCCTTCGCAGCAAGACGAAGGTCGTTGGCAAAGAACCAGGCTCTGTCGCTGACTGCCCGATTTGGGGCTTCGACGGCAGCTCCACGCAACAAGCCGAAGGCAAGAGCTCTGATTGTGTGCTGAAGCCCGTTGCCTTGTATCCGGACAGCACCCGCATCAACGGCTACCTCGTGATGTGCGAAGTGCTGCTGCCCGATGGAACTCCGCATCCGTCGAACTTCCGCGCGACCGTTGAGCAGAGTGATGACCTCAGGATCGGTTTCGAGCAGGACTAATTCTTCTGGCAGGATGGCCGTCCGCTCGGCTTCCCGCTGGAAGGCTATCCAGCTCCGCAAGGCCCGTACTACACCGGCGTGGGTTACAAGAGCGTTGGCGACACTGCTCGCCAGATTGCTGAAGAACACATCGACATC
>CAYLTY010000153.1:0-20277 GCA_964386705.1 uncultured Planctomycetaceae bacterium | reverse complement strand
AGATCGCCTCGGGTTTGCAGAATGTGGATGTAGTGTGCTTCGAAGGCCTGACTGTGAATTTTGCCAAAGCCCGCGATGCCGCTGTTTTGCTGCGCGGCGTGCGCACAGTCAGCGATATCGAGCTGGAGTTCACCATGGCGCTGACGAATCACGTCCTGACGCCGGAACTCGAGACGGTGTTCCTGATGGCGAGCGAAAAGTACTCGCACATTTCCAGTTCGCTGATCAAGCAGATCGCTCAGATGGGGCAGGATCAGGCTGCAACCAGCTTGCGCGACTTCGTGCCGCCGTGCGTGATTCAACCGCTGCTGGAGAAAGTACGCCGCCCGAAGACGTCGTAAGAGATCGCTTCAAAACCTGATGCTAGTCATCCGATCCGAAGACCAACAGCAGTATTACAGAATCCGGATTTGCGGTGCGGATTGTGGACTCTGTTCCACGAAACGCCGGGCGACAGTCGTAGGCATGGTTGTTGGGCGGTAAGCCGCCCCTAGAATGGTGTCGCTTCGACACTTACCGAGTCACGGAGGCCTGTGGCTCTCTTTCCTACACTCTCGCAATCGCGGAGGCACTTTCATGGCGTTTTCTCTTCCTAACCTGCCGTACGCTCACGACGCGCTGGAACCCCACATCGACGCGCAGACGATGCAGATCCATCACGGCAAGCATCATCAGGCTTACATCAACAACGTGAACAAGGCATTGGAAAGCCATCCAGACCTCGCGTCGAAGTCGGTCGAAGACCTGCTGCGCGGGCTGTCGAGCGTTCCCGAAGCCGTTCGCACCGCAGTGCGTAACAACGGCGGCGGACACGCGAACCACTGCCTGTTCTGGGAAATCATGAGCCCCAAGGGCGGCGGCGCTCCGGCCGGCGAACTGGGCAAGGTGATCGACTCAACATTTGGTAGCTACGACACGTTCAAAGAGAAGCTGGCAGCCGCGGGTACCACTCGCTTTGGCAGCGGCTGGGCCTGGCTGAACCTCGACAAGACCGGCGCCCTGGTTGTGGAAAGCACCGCGAATCAGGATTCACCACTGTCGGAAGGCAAGATTCCGCTGCTGGGTCTGGACGTCTGGGAGCACGCTTACTACCTCAAGTACCAGAACCGCCGCCCAGATTACATCACCGCGTTCTTCAACGTGATCAACTGGGACGCAGTCGCTCATCGCTACAACGAAGGCCGCAAGTCGCTCTAAGCGAGGTTCCCCCAACAGGATGATTCGACGCCCGGTGAGCATCAGCTCGTCGGGCGTTTGTTTTGCCAGACCGCCATTGCCGTTTTGGGCGGTTGGGCTCTATATCCACTTTCGCACACGTTAGATTGCGGTGCTGGTCTCCGGAAGACGGAAGCGTACGCGATCTCTTCGAGTCAAGGATGAGTTGGATGAGCGCACAGACGGACTATTGCCAGACGTATTCGATCGCCCCGCCAGCGACCTCTTCGCTGTATCGCAGCGGGCTCAAACGTTGCTTCGATCTAACTGTGATGTTGCCCGCCGCGTTGTTCGTCGCGCCACTGCTGGCGATCGCGGCTGTACTGATCAAGCTGGATTCGCGCGGGCCCGTATTCTTCGTGCAGGAGAGACTGGGCCGCTATGGCTCGAAGTTTCACACCTACAAGCTACGCACGATGACCGATCGACCTCGCGTCGCCACGGCAGAGGTCTTGCCGGGCCACAGCGAAGTTACGCTTGTCGGACACTGGTTTCGCCGCTTCAAGATTGATGAGTTGCCGCAGGTCTGGAATATCCTTAACGGCGATATGTCGCTCATCGGCCCCCGCCCAGCGCTGCCCGAGGCGATTCGCGACTACAACACCGACGGCCTGCGACGCCTGCTGGAACGACCCGGCCTGACAGGCCTGGCTCAGGTGCACGGCAACATCTATCTCAGTTGGCCTGAACGCTGGATCTACGACGCCGAGTACGTGGATCGCGTCTCATTCAGGCTCGACCTGAGCATCATGCTCAAGTCCGTGGCAGTTGTTTTGTTCGGCGAAGAAAAGTTCCTGAAGAAGCCGCAGCCCAAACTGGACGCAGCCGCTGAGCGCCGCGCCGCTTGAGGACTTGCCTGCCTGAAACTTTGCGTGCTGATCTGAGCGGGCGAATGCTGCGCACGATCAATCGTTCTGCGTATGATGCTCGCCGCGATCTGACGACATCGAAGTTACGGCAATTCGAGGCATCATGCAGGCGGAAATCATTTCGATCGGGACGGAACTCACGAGCGGCGAGAAGCTCGACACCAACAGCCAGTGGCTGAGTATTGAACTTTCATCGGTTGGCATTCCGGTGCGGTTTCACACGACGATGGCTGATGACAAGGTCGCGATGCTGGAAGTGTTTCGCACGGCGGTCGACCGGTCGGATCTGGTACTCGTCACTGGCGGCCTCGGACCGACGCTGGACGATCTGACGCGCGAAATGATCGCCGAGTTGGTCGGTGTCGAACTGGTGCTGCATGAGCCGTCGCTGCAGTTCATCAAGGAATTGTTCGCCAAAAGGAATCGCGATTTTCCCGAGCGGAATCGCATTCAGGCGATGTTTCCGGCGGGCAGTGAACCAATTTTGAATCCGATCGGCACCGCGCCGGGTATCTGGATCGAGATCGCCCGTCCGGGACGGTCTCCCTGCCGACTGGCGGCGATGCCGGGCGTGCCGAGCGAAATGAAGAAGATGTTTCGCGAACAGGTGGCCCCGCGGTTGCCGCAGGGGACGCAGGTCATTCGTCGCGTCTGCGTACATACCTTTGGCAAGGGTGAATCTGCAGTGGAAGAACTGCTCGGCGAACTGACAGCTCGCAATCGCAATCCGGAGGTCGGAATTACCGCTTCGGCGGCGACGATCACTCTGCGCATCGCGGCCTATGGCAGTTCGATTGAAGAGTGCGAGCAGATGATTGCGTCTGACCGGAGTTTCATTCAGCAGTGCCTGGGTGAAATCGTTTTTGGAGAAGACGAAGCAACGCTGGAAGAGGCCACGATGAGTCTCCTTAGAGCGCGCGGCCTGACAGTGTCGTGTGTGGAAGCGGGCACGCAGGGGCAGCTCAGTCATGCTCTGGCGAGCGCCAAAGAGCCGTCGATGTTTCGTGCCGGGGAAGTCGTAGTTTCAACTGAGCCCGTTTCAGCCGAACTGGCGGCTGCAATGGCTCGCAGTTGCCGAGAGAAGTTTCAGACGGACTTTGCGTTGGCGGTGACTCCGTTTCAAACGGGACCACAGCCTGGGGATGTGCCTGTCGCGTTTCTGGCATTTGCCAGCCGCGATCAGGTGGATGTTGTCGAACACAGAATTTTGAGCGATCTTTCACTGGCGAAGCCGCGTGCCGTCAAAACGGTCATCGATATGCTCCGCAGGCATCTGTTGTCGCGGTAGTGTCCGGCGCCGCACGGTCTTCATTTCGAGGAACAATCCGATGAGACGTTTGAGTCTGGTGCTGCTCACGTTGCTGGTGCTGATGCCGTTGACGGTTTCGGCTCAAACGGTTGCTCGTTGCGGGTCCGGCTGGCTGGAGTTGATCGATGGTTACCCGGTGCTGCATCTCAAGGGCACGCCGTACGAAATGGGGTATCAGCATGGCGCTCTCATGAAGGAGAGCGTCCAGAAGAACATGCACACGCTGCTCGAAGTGAAAGGCGGTCAAACGCTCGTCGAGTTCGGGCCCATCAAGATCAAACCCAAGCAGGCGCTGCAGTCCATCGTCGAGATTCAGAAGCCATTTGTGCCGCAGCGATACTTCGAGGAACTTGAGGGGTTGGCCAAGGGCTCGGAGTTGCCACTCGATGATGCCCGCGTGGCGAACTTCATCCCTGAAATGTTTCACTGCAGCGGCTTCGCGTTGATGAACTCCGCGACGAAAGATGGCTCTCTGCTGCATGGCCGCGTGTTGGACTACGCCGTTGATTGGGGCCTGCAGGAGCACGCCGTCGTGATCGTTGCGGAACCTGAAGGACGTATCCCGTTTGTGAACGTGTCCTATGCGGGCTTTGTGGGTTCTGTGACTGGTATGAACAGCGAGCATGTCTCCATTGGCGAGATGGGTGGCGGTGGACTGGGGCACTGGCAGGGAGTGCCGATGGCGCTGCTCGTCCGCGAAGCTCTCGAAACCGGCAAGGATCTCGACGCGGCGGTGGCGGTCTTCAAGAACAACCCGCGCACGTGCCAGTATTTCTACGTTGTTGCCGATGCGAAGACGAACCGCGCGGTCGGCATGGAAGCATCCTGGAATGAGTTCACGCTCGTGAAGCCCGGTGAAGCGCATCCGCTGCTGCCCAAGCCGGTGACCGATTGCGTATTGCTGTCGGCCGGTGATCGCTATCACAAACTCGTTGAGCGTGCGCAAGCAGGCCACGGCAAGTTCTCCGCCGAGGACGCCTTGAAGTTAATGGAGCGTCCGGTGGCGATGAAATCCAACCTGCACAATGTGCTTTTCGAGCCCAAGACAACGAAGTTCTGGGTCGCTAACGCCAGCGCGGATAAGCGTCCCGCCGCAGAGCAGCCCTATCGTCAATTCCAGCTCAGCGCGCTACTCGCACGTAAGCCAGACATGAAGAGCCCGGAAGTTCCACTGGTGGCCGCTTCAAAGTAGGTGCCAGACAGAAGCTTGGGCCGTTCTCTATCGCGCGGCGTTGGAGGTCGTTGGTGCTCGGCCCCGGCGACGGGACGGGGCTCGTTGTTGTTCGCCCAGCGAACTGTCGGCGGCCTGATTGGAATCCGGAGCAGCGCGCTTGAGGACGAGGATGCGCTTCGGCACATCAGTTCGCCCTTCTTCTGTTTGAAGCAGACGTAAGTGACCGTTGCCCAGGAACTCAGCTTCGTAGGTCGTTTGAACAGGGCGTCCGTTGCTGATCAGATCGAGCTTCAGGTTGTAGCTGGCTGTGCCGGACACAGCTGCCCGCTGCTCGCCGGAGTAAACGTAGTTGCCGGTGGCCTGACCTTGCTTGGCGTTCCAGAACAGCGTGCCGTCAGCGTTGAAGCGGATGGAATTGGCTTCGTTGTACCAGCGTCCCAACAGCTTCTCTTTGGGGGTCTGGACGCAGGAGGCCAACACGATCGGCAACAGGCAGAGCAGTTTGAATGAGCAGGAGCGGACCATGCTGAAGCTTCTTTATGGATCGCGTGTCAGGACGAGGTTCAGAGTTTGAGTCGTCGCTGAGCCGCAGGAATCGGTAACGGTGAGGTCAACTGTGTGGTTGGTCGTTTGAGTCGGCCCGCCGTTGATGCCGGGAACCGTGAACTGCACGGTGAAGTTCGTCGCGTTGATGGGACTCAACACAAACCCTGAGCTCGCCCAGTTGAAGGACAACCCCGAAAAGGCTGTCTCGTTGTCTGAACTGGCGCTGGAGTTGAAGTTGAGAGTCACCGTGGTGCCCGTAGGCGTCGTGTTGGGAGCGGTGATGGTCAGCATCGGTGCGGGTGGACTCACGACGGGTGCGCCCGTGACATCGGGGCTGGCCGTCAAGCCGGGTGTGATCGCCTGCGTCGGTGCCGTAATCACCGAGCTCGGTGCCGTGTTGTTGGACTCGATGCGGAATGTTGTTGAGTGCTCGATGGTGTAATTCGTGACGTCGAATCCAAAGGTGCTCAGCACGTTTGGGACGTTATTCAAGAGCTGCACCGCGACTGTGACACGGACGTAAGCTTCGCCGCTGGGCGGCTCACCGGCAGGCAGCACCGCTGGGCCGGATGGACCGCAGGGGCAGGGGAATGCGGTGGTGTGAACCTGCAACTGATTCGCGACGCAGGCGTTATGTTCCAGTCGCACTTCACACGAAGCCGTCAGCCCGTGATTGGCGAGGTACGTATCAATCTGGCTCTTCAGGTTGTTCGGCGTGCCATTGAGATTGAAGTTGCTCAAGTTGGTGGCGGCAGCTGTCGAACGTGTAATTTCGGAAGACAGCTTGGCCCCGAAGTGACTCGCAAACGCCACTTGACGATTCACCTGCATGATGATGGCAAACTCGATGAGTGCCATGATGCAGATGACTTGAATCGGCAACCAGAAGATCAGCTCAAGTGCTACGATTCCTTTACGCCGCTCTGGCGAACGCGTCGCGGTCGAGGTCAGGAATCGTTGAACGGCACGCAGCATTCGAATCTCTGAGGGTGTGAGGAAGTCGGACACGGTCTGACGAGCAGTATTCGTGCCGCTACCGGGGGTTTTCAAGATGCTTAGCGCAAGATCACCACTCAACGTCAACCAGCAGGGAGTTGCGCTTACAAAGAGCGCTGCCCGCAGTTAGCGCGCCTGTTGGCGGCGGCCGGCTGATACCGATCGGCGCTTCGCCTGTTGGATTGTCAGAGTTCCTGAACAGTGACTCCGCGATTGCGGGCTATGTGACTTTGCCGCAGGGCTCGAAAAGCCGGGCAGTGGCGGTAGCATGCGGGCGCTGTGCTGACGTTCCTTCGACTTGCTGTGGCGGTGCACGTGACCGTCCGGCTACGCGCTCTCGGAAAGGTTCGCTGTCATGACGCTCTGCATGCGACTGTGCTTGTGCGGATTGTTGATGTGGAGTTCTGTGAGTCCGGTCTTCGCTCAGTCTTTGATGACTCGCTGGGCGAAAGACGTGCGCCCGGAAGCGGTTCACCAGGAATATCCGCGTCCTCAACTGACGCGCGACAAGTGGCTGAACCTGAACGGCCAATGGAACTACGCCATCCGCCCGTTTCGAGACAAGCAACCAGAAGCTGATAAATTCGATGGCAAGGTGCTGGTGCCATTCCCGGTTGAGTCAGCGCTGTCCGGCGTGAAGAAGCCCGTTGGTGACGCCAACCGCTTGTGGTATCGCCGCACATTCACTGTCCCGGCGGATTGGCGGGGCCAGAGCATCCGTTTGCATTTCGGCGCTGTCGATTGGGATACGACCGTCTTCATGAACGGCAAGCGGATCGGCGGTCATAAGGGAGGATACGATCCGTTCTCGTTCGAGCTGAATGACGCACTCAAGCCGGACGGCGAGCAGGAACTTGTCGTGCGCGTTTCCGACCCCACGGACAGTAAGACCCAACCGCGCGGCAAGCAGATCAAGAACCCGCACGGCATCTGGTACACGCCGGTGACCGGCATCTGGCAGACGATTTGGATTGAGCCTGTTCCCGCGACGCGCATCGAGTCGTTGCAGATCGTGCCGGATCGTGATCTCAAGACTGTGCGAATCAAGGCACGAGTCACCGGCGCATCAGCCGGGGACCAGCTACGAGTCTCCACGAAGGGGGCTGTTGACTCTGCCGATAAGTTGCTGACGTTCCCTAACGGCCAAGCGGTGCAGGTCACCGGAGATGTGGAAAGCGAACTCGCGCTGACCGTGCCTGTCAGCCATCCATGGACTCCCGATGAGCCGTTCCTCTACCCGCTGACCGTTGATGTTGTACGTGACCAAAAAAACGTTGATTCGGTTGGCAGCTACTTCGGCTTGCGCAGCATTGAGGCGAAGAAGGACGAGCGGGGCATCTTGCGGATGTTCCTCAATGGAAAGTCACTGTTTCAGTATGGCCCACTGGATCAAGGTTGGTGGCCGGACGGGCTCTACACCGCTCCGACAGATGCTGCTCTGAAGTTCGATATCGAAATCACCAAGAAGCTTGGCTTCAACATGGCGCGCAAGCATGTGAAGGTTGAGCCCGACCGCTGGTATTACTGGGCAGATAAACTGGGACTACTGGTCTGGCAGGACATGCCCAGCGGCATGGCAACGGGTCGTCCGCAGGGAATTCCGCCCGGCGCGAAGGAAGATGCCACCTTCACGGAGGACGAGAAGGACATCTACCGTCGCGAATGGGCGGCGATCATGGACGCTCGCAACAATCACCCGTGCATCGTGGTGTGGGTACCGTTCAACGAAGGCTGGGGCCAGCATGACACGAACGCGATCCTGAAGTGGACCAAGGAGAGAGACATTTCACGCCTCGTCGGCGGTCCCAGCGGTTGGGAAGACCGAGGCTTCGGGGATTTGAAGGACATGCACCTGTACCCTGGACCGGGCATGTTCCCCGTGATGCCGGATCGAGTTTCCGTCCTCGGTGAGTTTGGTGGCCTCGGCCTGCCTGTTGAAGGCCATACCTGGCTCGATAAGAACAATTGGGGCTACCGTAACTTCACCAACAAGGCGGACCTGCAGCGCAACTACGAGCGGCTGATTCGCCAGTTACCGGACCTCACCAGCAAGGGACTCGCGGCGGCAGTTTATACGCAGACAACCGACGTTGAGATCGAGGTCAACGGCCTGCTGACCTATGACCGCGAAGTCGTGAAGTTCGACACTGAGCGACTCGCGAAGTTGCACAAGCAGCTTTATGGAAAACCGCCGAGCAGCAAGGTCATCCTGCCGACGGCCGAAGCCGGACCGCAGAAGTGGCGCATGGTGACCACCAAGCCGGCCGACGGTTGGCAGCAGGCGAATTTTGAGGATGCCAACTGGAAGGAAGTGGATGGCGGTATCGGCGGCGAAACTCCGCCGAACACGTTCATTCGCAGCCCGTGGAAGACTCCCGACATCTGGGTACGCCGTAGCTTCGAACTCGATCCGAGCAAACTCAACGATCCTCATCTGCGCATTTATCACGATGAAGACTGCGAAGTGTTTATCAACGGTGAGAAGGTGGTGAGCTTAACGGGCTACGTGACTCAGTACTTCAACGAGCCGCTCGGTGATGCCCGGAAGGCACTGAAGCCCGGTCGCAACGTGATCGCGATCCATTGTCATCAGACGGGCGGCGGCCAGTACATCGACGCGGGACTGGTCGACTACGCGCCGTAGTTTTTGGAGGTCGAGCATGTCTTCCTGCGACGAACAGCAGCGACAGCAGCGGCAAGGCTTGTTGCTGCTCGCCTATTGCCTGTTCGCTGTGGCGACATGCTTTGGGGCTCTGTATCCGAAAGACTTGTGGTTGCAGCACTCGCCGACAGTCGTGGCGGTGTTTGCCATGGCTTGGTGCATTCGTCGCACGCGCATCAGTCATACGTCATTCGTCATGGTGCTGGCGTTCTGGTGCCTGCATGCCGTTGGGGCTCGCTACATCTACTCGTACGTACCTTACGACGACTGGTCGAATCGTGCCTTCGGCGTGACGATTTCGAGCGTGTTTGGTTTTCATCGCAACCACTACGACCGCTTGGTGCATTTCAGCTTTGGGCTGCTGTTCGCCTTTCCGTTCCGCGAAGTGCTGGAACGAACGCGAGTCGTTGAAGGTTTCTGGAGTCGTTACTTCGCTTTCGAGTTCGTGGTGGCGACGAGTGCTCTGTATGAGCTTGCCGAGTGGCTGGTGGCCATCATGTTTGCGCCCGATTGGGCAGACCGCTATCTCGGCCAGCAGGGCGACATCTGGGACGCTCAAAAGGATATGGCTTTAGCCACGTGCGGAGCGGTGATAGCGCTCCTGGCGACCAATCGGCTGGTCATTCGACGTGCAGAAACTCATTCGAACTGAGCAGTACCCTGCAGTACGCCGCCCAGCGCGCCTGATCGGCATCGTTACCGGGCAGCGACTTCGTATAGACCGCAAAGAACTCTGCGGCGGCTGAGCAATCATCCCCACCCGCAGGACGCCCGTAGAGCAGTCGACAGGCCAATTCGACGCGGTCGCAGTCATTCGACGCGCCGGCCAGCAGGCGGGCTGCGAACTTGTTGGCCTGATCGTGCACGAACGGGTCGTTCAGGAAGAACAGGGCCTGAGTTGGCACGGTCGAGATCGAACGCACCGGCGTACTCGTGCTGGGATCTGCTCCGTCGAACAACCCCAGGAAGGGATGGCGTTTGATGCGCTGCACCATCAGGTACACGGCACGGCGTTTGGTGTCGTAGACCGCATTGAACGGACCGTGTTGAGTGAACCCCCACGTTTCTTCTGCGGGGAATGGATGCGATCCGCCGGGCGAATTATCGAGGTCACCGCTGACAGCGAGAATCGAATCGCGAATCTGTTCGGCGTCGAGGCGATGTCGCGTGAACGCTCGCTTGCTGGCTGATGCGGCGGGGTCGGCGCTCGCCTGAACCTGGTAAACGCTGGATTGCATGATCAGCCGATGCATCGACTTCACGCTCCAGCCTGAGTGAATGAATTTCGCAGCCAGCCAGTCCAGCAACTGCTGGTTGGACGGTGCTGCTCCGCGAGTTCCGAAATCGTTCGGTGTTTCGACGAGGCCGCGTCCGAAGTGATGTTGCCAGATGCGATTGACGAAGACTCGCGCTGTCAGCGGGTTCTGCGGATCGGTCAGCCAGTCGGCGAGATGAACTCGACCGCTGCTCTTGTCTCCCTCGGGCAATCGTTGGCCGCCAAAGAGGTCCAGAAACTTGCGCGGTACTTCCGGACCGAGGTCCGCAGGTTCGCCACGTTTATGGAGTCGCGCATTGTGTGGCGTTCCTTCCGAGACCGCGTAGGCGACCGGTACTACCGGCAGTTGAGCAGCCAAGGTCCGACGCTGGTCGGCGAGTTGCTGAGGCTTCCTGGTCATCTCTCCCAGCTGTTTGAGATCTGCACCCAGCGGTGCGGCAATGTGGTCGATCTGCCAGCTGACTCCATCGCCGTTGTTCGGATGAGCGTCCACAGCCCGACCGGAGACGCGAATGGTTCCCGCAATTGGGCTGACCCACGCGACGAGGATCGGTCCGTCAGCGGCGGGATGCACGAAGAAGCTGCGCGGCGGCAGCTTCGTCCACACATCGATCGGTTGCTGCGACGCATTGACCCACGCAGATGGTGTGTCGCCGCGCTTCCAGAGGTTGAGGCCCGCCTTGCCCTGAAAGTCCTTCACCGGTTCGGCGAGGTAGTGCGGTCCATTACGACCATCGAAGAAGCACCACGTGGCGGCATTGCCGAAGCGATCCGCGTGCGGATTGTCCGCCAGGAAGTTGTCGATGATGTCTTGAGTGACGTTCCACACACGCTTGTCGCCAGTCAATTCGGCAATCTCGAACTCAATCAGCGTACTATCACCGCCGTGATGGGCCTTACGATCGATCGTTAACTGAACTACTTCGCCCGGCCGAACCTGAAGCTCTGAAGTGGCGAGATCGAAACCTTGATCGCCGCCTTCCGGGAACTCCCCTTTGCCGAGCAGTTTGATGGCCGGTGCTGACGTCTCTCTCAGCTTCTTCTGCAGCGGTGCCAGTGCTTCGGTAGCCTGTTTTGACGCAACATCCAGTTGCTGCATCTGTGCCTGCATGGAAGAGACTTTCTGCGCGACTTCCGACGAGTATTGCAAAGGGACCATGTCGCGCGGGCGTTTCTCCTTTTCGCAGCCGGGGAAGGCAAACTTGGTGCTGTCGAAGATGCCGTACAGGCCGTAGTAGTCGACAGCGGAGATCGGGTCGTACTTATGGTTGTGACAGCGGGCACAGGCGATGGTCAGTCCCAGCACCGACTTACCAAGCGTATCAATCGTGTCCTCGATCGTGAGGTAGTGGTCCGCGCTGACGTCGAAGCCGAAGCGCCGTGAGATGGCGAGATAGCCCGTCGCTGTGACGAGTTCGCTGTACTGCTCTGGCGGCGCCTTCGCTGCGAGCAGGTCGCCAGCCAGTTGTTCGCGTAGGAACTGGTCGTATGGCTTGTCGGCGTTGAACGAGTCAATCACATAGTTGCGATACCTCCAGGCATGTGGGGCAGGGAAGTCCGCAGTCTCGCCAGCCGAGTCCGCATAACGGACCACATCGAGCCAGTGACGTCCCCAGCGCTCACCATAGTGAGGCGATGCCAGCAACCGTTCGATCAAGCGTTCGATGGCGACGTCTCGCTGCCCCGGAACCTGTGCGGCCGCGACAAACTCTTCGACCTCGGCTGGCGTTGGCGGCAGGCCGATCAGGTCGTAGCTCATCCGCCGGATGAGCGTGCGAGCATCTGCTTGCGATTCCGGCGCGAGGCGGGCGTTTTCCAGTTCAGAGAGCACAAAACGATCGACGGGCGTCTTGACCCAGTCGCTGTGTTTGACGTCCGGCGGAGCCACCTTCCGAACGGATTGAAAGGCCCAATGCTGCCGGGCGGTTTCTTCAGGGCTTAAGTTGCCAGCGGCGGTTTCGCGAGGATCGGGGGCACCGGCCTCAATCCATTTTACGAAGTCCGCAATGACGTGCTCGGGCAGCTTCTGTTCGGGGGGCATCTCCAGGCCGTCGTGTTTAAGCGCTTGAATCAGCAAGCTCTCTTGCGGCTTGCCCGCGACAATCACGGCGCCGGAGTCTCCACCCTTCCTGATGCGTTCGCGAGTATCGAGTAACAGTCCGCCCTTAACGCTTTTCGATTTTCCGGAATGACATTCGTAACAGTGCTTCACGAGGACCGGACGAATCTTCGCCTCAAAGAACTGAAGTTGCTCGGTCGGAATCTGGTCCGCAGCGGCAACTTGTTGACTCCACATTCCCAGCAGAACGACGAGCAACCATTGATGGATAACCTGGCTTAGCAGACTGGCAGGATGCATCAGAATCCTCGACCTTTCTCCACGATAAGTTCTCACGCAACGCTGTTGATGGAGTGGACACTACAGCTCATGCCCATTGCAACGATCCCGCAGTCGATTCTCCGCAGTCAGCTTCAAGGGGAAGGTCACGAACTGTATGCCGATGACGTCGACGGTACCGATGTCGGGCCATCAGCCAACGTCGTTGTGCATCTGGATATCGGGGCCGATCCGGTGGTCTATCCGGAGTATCGAAACAATTACTTCGGCTGCTATTGGACCGCAGATGGGCGACTAAACGCAGAGTTTGAACCGACGCTCGAGTTTCAAGGCGTCTGGCGCGAACTTGCTCAACGAGATGGACTGTCCAACCTCGGTGACTCTTTCGCTACGTCAGATGACGAAGACCGATCTCCGAAAAAGAACACAGATCTAACCGCGTTTCTGAATGGACCCATGCGATGGTTGATTTCCCGAATCAAACGATTCGACCGGATTGTGCTTTGGCCTTCGGCGTCACTTCGTAGGAGCCTGATGCAATTGGCAACTGGTCGAGAGGTCCCAGAGGTGGACGCGGAAGAGTTCGCACTGGGGCAGCGAATGCAAGCGGCTGGAATTGATTCGAGCTTCGAGGGGGCGCTCGTTTTGGATGTGAGTCAACCGGAGGACTGCGAACTCGTCTGGTTGCTCGCTCGAGTGGTGAGTTGCGGCTTTTGTAATGCTTACCTAGCGGACTCCTCGTTCTGCGATGTCTACGAACTGCATCATCACAATCGAATTGCGATGTCGATTCCGTCCGGTGAACGGCGGCAGCAACTGTTGGACGACCTGACGAAATTGGACGACGTGTTTGTCAACTGCTCGGGGTACACGTCGCCCAGCGACGATGATGATGACGAGGACAACGGCGATGAGGAGTGATCGCTTCATGCAACTGGCGCCTGACCCAGGTGCGCTGCGAATACCGCTGATGAATGACTAACCGGCCACTTCAAGCCAACTTCTTTGGACCACTCACCGACATGCCTTATGTGTTCTTCCTGCTGATCTGTGTGATCTGGAGCAGCAGTTTTATTTTGATGAAAAAGGCGGCGATCGAGTTCTCGCCGCTGGCGATTGCGGGCTGGCGCGTGTTCTGGGCCTCCGTGGTTTTGGGATGGCTCTGCTGGCAGCGAGGTTTGATTCGCCTGCCGGAACGGAAGCACTGGAAGTTCCTGGCGCTGGTAACCGTGATGGGGTGTGCGGCTCCGTATGTGGTGCAGCCGATCGTAGTGACGCGTCAAACGAGCGCCTTCATGGCGATCGGCGTCAGTTGCCTGCCGCTGGTGACCATCGGGTTATCGGTGCCCGTGCTGGGCGTCGTACCGACCAAACGGCAGCTCATCGGAGTGGTACTGGCGTTGATGTGCCTCGGCCTGCTGCTGTTTGACGGAATCCAGCGGGAGATCCCGTGGTACGATTTTGCGCTCGCCAGTACCGTTCCGGCGGGCTACGCGATCTCGAACTTGACGATCAGAAGGTGCCTGCGCGATCTGCCATCGCTGACGTTGACCTTCTACACGATGGCGGCTTCAACAGTCTTGTTCGCGCCGGCCTGCATCAACAGTTTGCGAATTCCCAATGAACAATGGTGGTTTGCGAACGCCTTGGTTTGCGTGCTGGGAGTCTTGGGAACAGGGCTGGCAACGTTCTGGTTCAACCGTCTGGTACAAGAGCAGGGGCCACTGTTTGCCGGGATGGTGACGAACCTCACGCCGATCGGGGCTGTGATTCTGGGGTGGTGGGACCACGAAGAAATTTCTTTGCAGCAAGTCGCAGCGCTGTTTGGTATCGTGATCGCGGTGGCTGTCGTTCAATTCAAGTCTGCGCAAGCTGAAAATTGACGCTGCCCGTTTGAGTTCGCATAATCAGAACCACTTCACGTTTCCTTTCACGAAGCATTTCTCACTTCACGTCTATCTGTCGTGTCTGTCAGTCACTTCTGAGTCTGGCGGTTGGCAGGTTCGTGCGATTTGCGACGGCAGCCTTGCCGTAATCCTTCGAGCTTCCAATCGGCATCGAAACTGGTTCGTTTACACCTGCAACTTGCCGCAACTGCGGGATCCAATGCGGATTCCCGCTGTCGCGTTGTGTCCTAAGTTGAATCTGCTTCTCGTTTTCGGGGTCAGACGAGCGGCATGCGGACACTGAGAGAATCGAATCTCGCGGCGAGCAGATCAAACGCCTCCATCGATGTCCTTCGCTAGGACGTAAGCAAGTTATTGGCGTTCCGAACAACTCAGAAAGGGTCCTGTCTTGAACGCTCATCGCGAGGAAGACAGCCCACTTGATTCACATCCCTCATCTCACTTCCCCGAGGACGAAATGATCAGCTCAATCGCCGAGCCTGTACCACAGGTCATAGAAACGCCGTTTCCGACCGGCCTACCGGACGCTCTGGAAAACAAACTCGTTCAGGTCTTCAAACTGCTTTCGGACGAAAGCCGTCTGCGCATCATTCTGTATCTACTGCGTGAAGGCGAACTGCACGTCACCGCACTGTGCGAGCGACTGAAGCAAAGCCAGCCTGCGGTGAGTCATCACCTCGCGCTGCTGCGCGATGCGGGTGTGCTCGACTTCCGTCGCGACGGTAAGCACAACTTCTACTCAGTACGCCGGGAGCATTTCCATCAACTGATGGGCGAACTGTTCTCCAGCATGCTGAGTGCCGAAGACCAGTCACTGCAGTTGGAAGATTTCGTGCTGCGACGTGACTCGCTCGCGAATCCGCCTCAGCAGCCGCCGATGGGTCTGTAGTACGATTAGACCATAAAAAGAAAACGGGCACACAACAGCGATGTTGCGTGCCCGTTTCGTTTTTAACTCGATCAGACTGCTGACGGCTTAGTACCGGAAGCTGGTCTGGATGTAGAGCTGTTCGGCGTCGCCGCGTGGTGCGGTGTTGTCGATGAACGTGCCGTACCAGAACAGCGAGTAGCCAGCCGAGATGTCGAAGTTCGCATTGAAGGCATAATACCCGTAGAGGTCGAACGCCTGACCCAGATCACGGCCATTGCCCGGGGTACCCACGGGAGCACCCGCGAGGTTGTAGGCCCGATCGCCTGCTGAGGCCAATTCGAACCAGTGCATGTCCGCGACTGCACCCGTCTTTTTGGTGGGCTTCACATCGACGCGAACTGAGTAGTCGTACAAGTTCTGGCCCGCGACGTTATCGCTGATCGCCCAGTACGCATGGCCCAGCGGCCACAGCGTATTGAAGGTGTTGTTCTGTGTATCGGTTGGCGACTTGTCGCCAGAGCCATAGTAGAACAGACCCGATACGCGGGGAGTCCACATGGCCTTGTTCCAGGTATGGCCGACGACAGCTGTCAGGAAGCCAGCGTCGACATCCTGGCTGTTGTCCTTGCCAACCTGGAAACCACCTTCCACATCGAAGTCCCAGGTACGCACGACTTCGCCACATTCGGAAACGGGTCGCAAGTGCGCCAGGCGAGTACCAAACAGGTGCCGTGAGCCGTCAGGGCGAGTCGCAAAGTCAATGTCCGTGTCCAGATAGAACCAGTAAGGCTCGATCGAAGTGTTCTCGAAGCCCGAGTACGTGAAGTACGCACCGCTGAAGTTGACTGACGAAACTCGACGATCGAGGCGATTGTCGTTAACGGCAAGCGTGTTATAGAGCGTGGCTGTGTTCACGGGATTAACCGTGAACAGATCCAGCCGATGGTTCTCACCCTTGTGCCAGTACCGCAGCCCTTCAAAGTTGCGGCGGGTGTTCGCCCAGTCCAGCGGCGATACCAGACGCTGACGACCAAACAGCATTTCCTGGCGGCCGACCCGCAGGTTGTGTGTGCCGTAGTCATCTTCGAGGAATTGGATATCCACGAAGGCGTTCTGAATATCCCAGCGGTTCACGTCAATCAACTGGTCCGGAGCTTCGCTTCCAAAGCTGTCGGCGTGAATGCCTTCGACGTAGGCGCGGACGTACTTCCCGGCCTTCACGTCCACAAAGTGACGCCAGCGCCACAGATTGTAGTCCGTGTCGATCGGTCCGCCCGGACGCAGGCGGTTATCTTCGTTCATATAGCGATGACGGACTTCACCGCCGGTTGACACGGTGAAGCACTGATCGCCGACGGGGAACTGCAGATCCTTCAGCTCTTCGCCGAAGACGTATTCGTGATTCGGGTCCTTCTTGAACGAATAGTCGTTGTCAAAGTAAAGCGGCTTATAGGGGCCGGTCGGTGGTAACAGTTTTGGGCCTGGGAAGACTGGCGGAGCCTTCTTCTTGGGGGCCGGATTGCAGATCGGGCAGCCCGGTTGGCCGCAGGGTGTTTGAGCCTGATGCGACACATCGATCATTTCGGGTGTCAACGCGCTGCCCGCGATCGCCAGACGCTCGACTTCGCCGGCGTCGGTAGACTGAAAGACTTCGTCGGGCGAGACCACCGGTGGGAGCGGCTCGTCGGCCAATGCCGCTGTTATAGGCATCGAGAGGACGACGGCGGGCAGCGCCGCTAAAACGCAGGCACTCCAGCGGAGTGGAATCGTAAGACGCATGACAAACCTTTCGCTAACCAGGCCAAAGACGACGAGCGTGCCAGTGAGTTCGGAAAGTTGGTTCGTCCTATTGAGACCGTTCCCTCCAGAAAGGCCGATAACGCGGGCCTTTTCTCAGGGCGAGGTCGGCACTCTTCGCCAACCGTCACAACCCGACCCCTGTTTCACCACGAACGCTCTGGTTGCGGCTTACCCGTTGCGGCAGTGGTGCGATGACACGGATACCAGCCCGGGGTGGCACACCAATTGCCTTAAGATCCTTCGGATGCGAATTTACGCTCGAATTCGCTGACTTTCTCGAACTGGGTGCACTGATCCGTGGCAGGAATGATCAAGGTCTCATCAGTTGCATCTCGAAGTCAGAGTCAATGTCGGGGTCGCCGAAACGATTTCTTACACCACCGACACAGGTCTGAACGACTTGTGAATTCAGCATGAACCTGTTCTTGATTGATGATGATGATTCCGTCGCCGATTCCATGTGCGTACTGGGCGACATTCTTAAGCTCTCTGTGCAGGCGTATTCTTCCGCCGAGCAGTTCCTGGAGAGGGGGCGACTTGAAGCTCAAGGCTGTCTGGTCGTCGACTTGAACCTTCCGGGAATGTCGGGACTGGACCTGCTGGAACGACTCGAACAGATGTCGTGCATCATGCCGCGGATCGTGACCAGCGGCCGCATTGATGTGCCTCAAGCTGTTCGGGCGATGCAGCTTGGCGCCGAAACTGTTCTGGAAAAGCCGTTCGGCCTGAACACACTTGTCAGCAGTGTGCAAAAGGCGATTGCGAAGTCAGAAGCTCAGCATCAAACGCTGTGCATTCGGGCTGATGCGCGCAAACGGCTCGCCACTCTGACCGACCGCGAAGTTGAGGTTCTCAATCTCATCGTCTGTGGCCTGTCCAACAAACAGATCGCCGGGCAGTTGAGTCTGACGCTGCGAGCCATCGAAGACCGTCGGGCTCGCCTGATGCGTCGCCTGGAAGTTCGTTCGTTGGCCGAACTGTTGAACTTGGTATCGCTCAGCAAGGCCAGCTAATCTGGCCGCTGTCGTGAGCTAGCCCTGCGAGTTGGGCCGACGTTCGCGCCCAACTCGGAGAGGACGATGCCGCAGTTTGTGTTGCTGGAGCATGATCATCCGCGTCTGCATTGGGACTTCATGCTGGAAGCGGGAGCCACGCTGCGGACTTGGCGTCTCGACCAGATACCGGATCAGGACGGGATGATTCCGGCTGAGCAGCTTGCTGACCATCGCGTCGTCTATCTGGACTATGAAGGTCCGGTGAGCGGCAATCGCGGAACCGTTCGACGCATTGATCGCGGCGAGTTCCGCATGCTGGAAGATCAAGCATCACGCCTGGTTGTGCAACTAGACGGTCAGCGTCTGCGTGGCGAAGTGCAGCTTGAACAGACCGCGGATCACGAGACTGGCTGGAGCTTTCACTGGCGGCGATTCGATGGTCTTGATTCCTGAGTCGCCACCTTCATTGGCTCGAATTGAAAAGTGCCGGACGGCTTCGAGCTACCAGAGACGCGCAGTCTGCCCTTGGACAAGCTCACGTTCTCTAGCTGGGGTTCGCCATCGCCGACCGAAGCCAGCGTGATGATGGCCACCTTGCCGGCCGCGTCGTCTTTCCACTCGATCTCCGCGCCGCTTTCTTTGGCGCGATCAACCACCTGCTGAACGATGGCGTCCATCGGCAGTGGCAGCAGTCCCGCCTGAATAGTCTTCAACTGGATCGCCAGGCGATTTGGTTGCGGCACCCAGACACGCGCCGACAAACTGACGACGCCGGACCACTCACTGGGTTCGTCGTAGCGGAAGCCAATCATCACCGCTTGCGGCGTCACGCGGATCCGTAAGTCAGAGACGCCTTCGGGAATCCATTCCGCGAACTGCTGCGGGAACTCATCCGTCAGCCAGGCATTGATCTGTGCGTCCGAAAATTCCTCGGACCATTCGCCCGACTGCTTGATCTCGTCCGCCAGATGGCGTGTTTGCTCTTCAAACTTCCGGGCAGCCTTTTTGCGGACAACCGGATCGCGCACCTGCTTCTCAGCAACCTGATAGAACTCAGGCGGCTGTTGTGTTGCCCACCACAGCCAACCGATTCCACCGGCCGCGAAAACCAGCACGCCCGCAGAGATTGCTAACCACGACTTCCGTCCCATTGGCGACTCCCATCCTGAGAGCTTGTGCAAAAGGGTTCCCAGGACCGACATGTTCGGTCTCAGGGCTTGGTACGCCTACATACCAAGAAATCGCGGATCATTAGAAGGCGAACTACCGCAAGCCATGCGTCGGCGCTGATGTCATCGCGCCAGCCGTTTCGCTTTTTCTTCAAGTTCCACGGGGATTTTCTTCAGCAGCATGTCCACGACATCGTCCGTCGTGATGCGCTCACTATCGGCATGAAAAGTGGTGACAATGCGATGCCGCAGCACGGGATGTGCTACCGCCTTCACATCGTCCGTGCTGACGTGGAAGCGCCCTTCCAGAATCGCGCGCGCTTTCGCACCAAGGATCAAATATTGACCAGCGCGGGGACCGGCTCCCCAAGAAAGGTATTCTTTCACGAAGTTGTGAGCTTCAGGTTCGTTGGGACGTGTGGCTCGGACGATGTCGCGCGCGTAGACATAAACATGCTCGGCCACAGGTACGCGTCGCACGACCTCCTGCAGCGCCAGGATCTGCTTACCGGTCAGCGCGGGCGTCAGCTCTGGCTCCTCGCTGCCAGTGGTTTGCTTCAGGATGCGTAGCTCATCAGCCGCCGTGGGGTAGTTCACTACGATGTTGAACATGAAGCGGTCCAACTGAGCTTCCGGCAGCGGATACGTGCCTTCCTGCTCGATGGGGTTTTGAGTGGCCAACACGAAGAATGGCAGGGGCAAGCGATACGTGTTGGAGCCGACGGTGACGTTCCGCTCCTGCATGGCTTCCAGCAACGCGGCCTGAGTCTTCGGCGGGGTGCGGTTCACTTCGTCGGCCAACAGGACATTCGTGAACAACGGGCCCTGCATGAACTGGAACGTGCGGCGTCCAGTCTCTGGATCGTCTTGCAGGACGTCCGTGCCGGTGATGTCGGAAGGCATCAGGTCGGGGGTGAACTGAATGCGGCGAAACGCCAGTTGCAGGATGCGCCCGATGGTGCTGACCAGCAGCGTTTTCGCCAGTCCGGGCACGCCCACCATCAGGCAGTGGCCGCGACTGAAGAGGGCTACCAGCAACTGATCGACCACATCCTGCTGGCCGATCACGACCTTCGAGATCTCTTCGCGCATTCGCTTGTAGGCGGACTGCAAACCTCGAATGGCCTGCGCCTCACGCTCGCGCGCTTCG
>CAYLTY010000152.1:0-20338 GCA_964386705.1 uncultured Planctomycetaceae bacterium | reverse complement strand
CAGCCGCCAGGACATTAACCGACTGCAGGCTATTCTGACGGTGCTGGTCGAGCGCCACGAAGACATCCTGTCCGCAGGTATCCGGCGCGCGGATGGGCGACTCGTCGTCGCCATCGAAGATCACGCGGAACGCTGGCATGACATGCAGGGTGATGTCTCGGATGACTCGCAGATCTACGTGCCACTGCAGGGCCCCGGCGGAAAGTGGGGCGGGCTGGAAGTTTGTTTTACGCCCACACACGGCGACATCTGGTTTGAGATGACTCACAGCCCGTGGGTGCGGATGATCGGCTTCGTGTTGGTGCTGTCTTGTGGCCTCTGGTACTGGTATCTCGGCAAAGTGCTTGCTCAGTTTCATCCGTCGCAAGCGGTGCCGCGTCGAGTTCGTTCAGCGCTGGACACGTTGTCTGAAGGGTTGCTGGTGTTGGACCGTAAGGGCCGGATCGTGCTGTGCAATCAGGCATTGTCGCAGGTACTCGGCGAGGACCACGAAACGCTCGTGGGGCGAGCCGCCAAGGCATTGCCGTGGCTTGGTGATCCCTCAATCGGGCCGGTGATGAGCTTTCCCTGGGATACCGTTCTTTCCGGCGAACAAACCTTCGGTTCAGCCACGTTGCGTCTGGCAGACGCGGAAGGACAGGCTCACATCTACCAGACCAACTGCTCGACTGTTTATGGTCAAGATGGCAAGAACCGCGGCGCAGTTTGCTCCTTTGAAGATGTCACGGCTCTCGAATCTCAGAAGGTCGAACTGGCACACTCGAAAGCCAGCGCAGAAGCGGCCAACAAAGCGAAGAGCGAGTTCCTGGCCAACATGAGCCACGAAATCCGTACGCCCATGAATGCCATCCTGGGTTTCACGGAAGTTCTGCGCCGCGGCATGTACGACAGCGATGAGCAACGGCTGGAGTACGTCGAAACGATTCGTTCGAGCGGCCAGCACCTGCTGCGATTGCTCAACGACATTCTGGATCTATCGAAGGTTGAAGCCGGCAAGCTGGAAGTCGAGCAGATCGCGTGCTCGCCGCTGGAACTGCTGGTCGATGTGGTCACTGTGCTCAGAGTGCGAGCGGAAGAACGCGGCATCTATCTGAAGCTGGAAGCCCCGGACGGTCTGCCCGAGCAAGTTGACACCGATCCGGGCCGGGTTCGTCAGATCATCACCAACCTGGTCGGCAATGCGATCAAGTTCACGGAGCACGGTGGCGTGACTGTCGCCGCTCGAGTGCGATGCGAAGCTCAGACCTTCCTGCAGATTGACGTGACCGACACCGGCGTTGGAATTCCGGAATCGTCCATCGGAAAGATCTTTCAGCCGTTCACTCAAGCAGACGGCTCTGTCACGCGCAAGTTCGGCGGCACGGGCCTCGGCCTGACAATCAGCCGCCAGTTCGCTCAAGCTCTGGGCGGCGACATTGTCGTCACCAGCACGGTCGGCGCCGGCAGCACGTTCTCGATCACACTGGCCATTCCAGACGCCTCGTTGAGCGCCCGAATTGTCCGGCTGGACGAGTTTCTCACCGCGAAGCGTAGTCGTCGCACAATCGTGCAAGGACAGAGATATCAGTTCCCGACAACTCGGGTTCTGTTGGTGGATGACACTGAGGCGAATCGACAGCTCATTCATCTGTTCCTCAAGCGCAACAACATCGAGGTTGAAACTGCGACGAACGGGCAGGAAGCCGTCGACGCGGCAAATGCGGCGACCTTTGACATCATCCTGATGGATATGCAGATGCCGGTGATGGATGGCTACACCGCCACTCAACTGCTGCGCGATCAGGGTTACACGCGACCGATCGTGGCGCTCACCGCTGGAGCCATGAAGGGTGATGAAGAAAAATGTCGCGCCGCCGGTTGCAGCGGCTTCCTGACGAAACCTGTCGATCTCGATGAACTGCTCGCCTACCTGGCGGAGCTGATGCAGGCCGCGCCGGTGACCGACGCCGCGCCCGCAATTGTTGCGTCCACACCGACACCTACAGGATCAGTCCAAGCGGAAGCAACGTTGCTGCAGAACGTGAAGGATCTGGGCCAGCAGGCGACGGCAGCCGCGGCGCCCAACAAGACAACTTCACAACCGCGCCGCGCGCCGATCAAATCATCGCTCCCATTTGTGGATGCCGAGTTCGTCAAGATTGTGATCGACTTCGTCGCGAAGATGCGTGAGCAGATTCATCAACTGCAACTCGCTTGGGATCGTCGTGACCTTGAAGAAGTAGCACGGCTGGCCCACTGGCTAAAGGGCGCGGCCGGCACCGTCGGCTTCCGCGAGTTCACGGAACCGGCACTCGACGTGATGCGGTTAGTCAAGGAACAACGTCTCGATGAAGTCGGTCCAAAGATCGACGAAATCACGGATATGCTCAGCGCGGTGGTTGTTCCATCGGCCTCCTGAGTCGCAGACGCAAGCAGCCCTGTTCTGCATCTGTTTGGCTCGTACAATCTGGCCTTCCGGAATGAGATGTTTGGAGCACGCCACTCACGACAGGAAACATCAGACTTGAGCCTTCTGATCTATATGGCAGCGTTTCTCGTGCTGACGATCGGCAACTGTGAGTTGCTGGTGACGGCAGTGAACCGCGTGCACTCGCTGCCGATCCGGGAATGCTTCCTGCGTCAGATGCGTCATGCTCACGACCTGCTCATACCGCTGTTTCCGCTGTGGTTGATCATTGGTCTGGGTGGCATTGCTCCTGGTGTGCTGCGGCGCGAAATCGATCCTGCAGTAACCTGGTCGCTGCTGCCTCTGGCAGTGCAGATTTACTTCGGTATGTGCCTGCTCGGCTTCCTGGGTTTTGTGGCAGCTGTTGTTCGTTATCAGACACACCGCGCTCTCAGCCAGCAGCGGCACGTCACATCGCGAGTCATCAACATTGCAGATGAACTTGGGCAGAAACCTCTAGGCCCGGGGCCGTTTCAATCGCTGACGAAGTTCCCCGGCAACGAGTGCTTCCTGATCGAACTCAACGAACGCGTGCTGGAACTCGACCGCCTGCCTGCGGAGTTTGACGGCCTGCGGATCCTGCATCTCACCGATCTGCATTTTATCGGCACTATCGATCTGCCGTATTATTTACGCGTGTTTGGCCACCTGGCTCAACAAAAGTTTGATCTCGCGGTCTTCGCCGGCGACCTGCTCGACGGAATGCAATTCGCAGATTGGATCCCGCAAACTCTCGGCAAGGTGGAAGCGCGACTGGGTCGCTACTCGATCCTCGGCAACCACGACTGGAATCTGCCCACGCCGCAGATTCGTGACGCCGTTGCCGCCGCAGGCTGGGTGGATGTCTCCTCACGCTACGAACTGCTGCAAGTCGGTTCGGCAGAGATCGCCATCGGCGGTAACGAACGTCCGTGGATGGGCGTCGCCCCAAGCTTCGCCGATTTGCCGCCATCCGTGTTTCGGCTGGCCTTGAGCCACTCACCCGACAACATCAACTGGGCTCGGCAGGAACGGGTCGATCTGATGCTCTCTGGCCACAATCATGGCGGCCAGGTCGTGCTACCTGGCATCGGTCCCGTCTACTCACCCAGCGTCTACGGCTGCCGTTTCGCGGGTGGCCTGTACTGGCTGGACCCAACGTTGCTGGTTGTGTCACGAGGTGTTTCAGGGCGTCACCCTCTTCGCTTGGGATGCTTGCCCGAGATCTCAATCCTCGAACTCCGACGCCGACCTGCTGTTTCCTGAACCGCAGATCGCAGAAGCGAAGCGACATGCGTATCGGTTCTTTTCTCGTTCTGGTCGAGTTCGCTTGGTCTCACAGCCAAAGCCGACTTAAATAGGTGGCTCTGATACGGCCGTGTTGATCTTCTGTGGAGCCCTTCGTGTCTCAACCTTACGACGCACTTCTGATTGTTGGTTTTGGCGGTCCTGAATCGCGCGACGACGTGATGCCCTTTTTGAGGAACGTGACTCGCGGGCGGAACATTCCCGACGAGCGGCTGCTGGAAGTGGCCGAGCACTACTACCACTTCGGCGGAGTCAGTCCGATCAACGCTCAGGTTCGCGAACTGATTGCGGCCCTGAAACCGGAACTGGTGTCACGCGGCATCAACGTGCCGATCTACTGGGGCAATCGCAACTGGTATCCGCTGTTGCCGGATACGCTGCAGCAGATGACGGCTGATGGCGTACAACGTGCGCTGGCTGTGCTGCACGCTGCTTACAGTTCCTATTCCAGTTGCCGCCAGTATCAGGAGAACATTGAGGCCGCGCGGCAGAGCGTTGGCAAGGATGCTCCGCAGATCGACAAAGTTCGAGCCTATTTCAATCATCCCGGCTTTATTTCGGCTAATGCGGCGAGGTTGCGTGACGCGCTCGGCCAACTGTCGACGGAACAGCGAGAGCGAGTACATGTGGCCTTTACCGCTCACAGCATTCCCATGCGGATGGCTGATCAGTGTGACTACGCAAAGCAATTGAACGAGGTTGGTCGACTGGTCGCTGAGGCGGTGGGCGTTCCGGAATCGCGTTGGAAGCTGGTCTATCAAAGTCGCAGTGGTCGGCCTCAGGATCCGTGGCTCGAACCAGACATCTGCGATCATCTGGATGCCCTGAAAGCTGCTGGCCATGACGCTGTTGCCATCGCACCGATTGGCTTCTTGTCAGATCACATCGAAGTGCTGTTCGATCTGGATGATGAAGCTCGCCACAAAGCTGATGAGATCGGCCTGACGATGGTTCGAGCTCAAACCGTGGGCACTCATCCCGACTTCGTTCGCGCGCTGGGCGATTTGATCGTTGCACGCTTCAACGGACCGCCCTCGCCGTCGTGTGGTCTGCTGGCAGCTCGCCCAGATGCGTGTCCGGTTGGGTGTTGTCCTTCCGGCATGCCCGCTGGTGGTCGGCCTCAACCAGCAACTTGATTGTTCAGCCGGTTGAGATGGCAGGCCCGCGCCGTAGGTTGGCAATCCTGTTCGACTGTCAGACGAGATTCTCCGGTTTACTTCGCAGAATCTCGTAACAACGTCCGCAGAAACTCGCGCATCAGGTCAAGGCGTCGGGCGTCGAAGAACGCCGCTCCTCCATGAGCCGCTCCGTGAACGACTTCAAACTGCACAGGTCGCTGCACCTGTTTGTAGTGACCATGCAGTTCATGCGACTGATTGATCGGGACTTGAGGGTCCTGATCGCCATGAATCAGCAGCAGCGGCGGGTCTTCGTCGTCCACATGCGCGACCGGACTGGCCAACCTGGCCAGGTCAGGAACGTCCGTCGGCTGGCCTCCCAACAGAAGCTGCAGCGCCGGTACCCGGACATTCAAGCCGTGCGGTGTCGACTGAGTGAGAATCGTGCCGAAGTTGGTTGGCCCAAACAGATCCAGGATCGCCTGCACCGACGACGATTGATCGAGGTGCTCGCCAACGTTGCCTTCAAGTTCTTTGTGTCCATTGGTGACTCCGACGAGCGCCGCCAGATGGCCTCCGGCGGAGCTGCCTGCAATCACTACCTGCCGCGCGTCGATGCCATAGTCAGACTGACGGGCCCGCAAGAAGCGAATGGCAGCCTTGATGTCATGTACCTGAGCGGGGAATCGCGCCACCGGCGACAGTCGATAGTCAATACTCGCCACGGCATAACCGTCCGGCAGCAATGTCCCCAGCGGCATGTCCGATTTTGAACCAGAGCGCCACGCACCACCATGAACCCAGACGATCAACCGGGGTTTCGTGGCAGATCGAGCTGGCTTGTGCAGGTCTAATTGCAGCGTGTGACCATCCACGGTGGCGTAGGTGATATCAACCTGCTTCACGATGTCTGCAGCGACTGCGGACGGCCGTCCGGCCAGTCCCGCGATGACGAAAGCAAGCACGATCGCTAGAAGACGCATGAGGGAATCCGAAGAGTTCAAGAGCGGGAACAGAACATGCCAGTCAGTCGTGGTGCAGTCATCAGCATGGTTGCCGCGTTGCTTGTTGCCAACAGCAGTTGCGGGTCGCAGGCAGGCCTGCCAGTGCAAGGCACGGTGACATTTCAAGGCAACCCAGCCACCGCGGAACTCAGCTTCGAGCAGTTAAACACCGATGGCAAACCACAAGGTCGAGCGATCACGACTTCGGCAGACGCTCGCGGTCAGTTCGCGGCTCAGCTGCCATCCGCCGAAAACACCCGCGTGAAAATTGTCGTGCGCATCACCGCGTCTTCAGACACATCCTTGCCTGCAGGATTCGACGGCGCCCCACTTGGCCCGAAGACCGTGCAGCTCGAGCGCGACCTGACTCACAACCAAACGCTGACGCTGGCGTTGACCCAATAGAAGTCGCACCGGCACTAGCTATGCGACGTCGTCAATGACTACCAGGCCAGCGGCTTCTTCCAGGTGGCTCGCAGGTCGTTGATGTTGGCGGCGATGACTTCGCTGCCAGCGGCGTCTTTGACGACGAACTGTGGTTCGGCGGTCACCGTTCCAAGTTCCACCAGCGGCAGGCCCTTGAACAGCGACTGCACTGCGGCGACGGATGACTCGGCGACTTCGATCACGAAGCGCGTCGTGCTTTCCGAGAACAGCAGCGTGGCCGTGTTCGTGATCTTGGATGACTCGGCCGCAGCCTTCAGGCTGATGGTCGCGCCGAGGCCACCCGCGAAGGCCATCTCGGCGGCAGAGACCGCCAGTCCGCCTTCGCTGAGATCGTGGCAACTGCGAATCAGGCCCTTCGAGATCGCCTGATGCAACGCCTTGAAGATCTGCGGTGCCAGTGCGATGTCCAACTGCGGAACTTGTCCGCCGGTCAGACCGTTGACGAGCGCGTAGTGCGAGCCGCCGAGTTCGTCCTTCGTCGCACCGACCAGCAGCAGGCGATTGCCGGCGGACTTGAGGTCCATCGTGACGGCTTGTTCGACGTCGTCCATCTGGCCGAGCGCACTGATCAGCAGCGAGGACGGAATGATGACCGTCTGCTTCTTGCCGTTCGCGTCGTTGAACGAGAATTCGTTGTTAAGACTGTCCTTGCCGCTGATGAACGGCGTGCCGAAGGCCAGTGCGACGTCGTGACAGGCGATCGCGGCGCGGACCAGACTGCCCAGCGTCTCGGGACGTTCGGTGTTACCCCAGCAGAAGTTGTCGAGGATCGCGATGCGCGACGGATCAGCGCCGACCGCGACGCAATTACGCAGGGCTTCATCAATCGCGGCGGCGGCCATCCAGTAGGGGTCGTGATCGCCGAGTCGCGGATTCATGCCGCATGAGATCACCAGACCGCGCTTCGAGCTGAGGTCCGGTCGTACAACCGCCGCGTCAGACGGACCATCGCGATGCACGCCGACCAGCGGCTTCACCACGCTGCCGGCCTGCACTTCGTGATCGTACTGACGGATGACCCATTCTTTGCTGCACACGTTCCACGAACTGAGGATGTTCCGCAGATCGTCATCAAAGCGCGGCTTCGCTGCCGGGACGAGCGCTTGAGCAGCGGCGGGCGCATAGTTGGCCTTACGCACCACCGGCGGACGTCCATCGTGCAGGAAGGACATCGGCATGTTCGCGACCTGATGCCCGTGATACTTCAGGACCAGTCGCTCTGTGTTGGTGAACTGGCCAATGGCCGCAGCCTCGACGCCTTCCGACGCGCAGAGCATGCGGAACTGATCCCAGTTCTGCGGCGGCACGGCGAGCACCATGCGTTCCTGAGCTTCCGAAATCCAGATCTCGGTGTAGCTCAGACCGGAGTACTTCAGAGGTGCGCGGTCGAGCCACACTTCGGCACCGGTCTCTTCACCCATCTCGCCGACGGCACTACTAAAACCGCCCGCACCGCAGTCGGTGATGGCTCGGTAATAGCCGAGATCCCGAGCCTGCAGGATGACGTCCATCACCATCTTCTCAGTGACCGCGTTGCCGATCTGCACCGCGCCGCCCGAGATGTTTTCGCTCTCTTCAGTCAGCTCAGCAGATGAGAACGTCGCACCGTGAATGCCGTCACGACCGGTACGACCGCCGACGGTCACAATCAGGTCGCCGGGTTCAACATGCTTGTCGCACTTGTCGACGGGAATCAACGCGACGTTACCGCAGTAGACCAGCGGGTTGCCGAGGTAACGCTCATCAAAAAAGATCGCGCCGTTGACCGTCGGAATGCCCATGCGGTTGCCGTAGTCACGCACGCCGGACACGACGCCGTTCATGACCGTCCGCGGATGCAAAGTGCCCGGCGGCAGGTCCTCGTACTTCGCAGTCGGCGGAGCGAAGCAGAAGACGTCCGTATTACAGACCGGCTTCGCGCCCAGGCCCGTGCCGAGCGGATCGCGGATCACGCCGCCGAGCCCCGTGTTCGCTCCGCCGTATGGCTCAAGAGCCGACGGGTGATTGTGCGTCTCGACCTTGAAGCAGACGTTGTTCTTCTTGTCGAACTTCACGACGCCCGCGTTGTCCTTGAACACGCTGACGCACCAGTCGTCCGCACCGGCCTGCTTGCGCAGCGTCTGCGTCGCGGCGAAGATGGTTTCCTTCAGCATGTTCTCGAAGCGGCGAGTGCCCTTCTCGTCGGTGTACTCGACGCGCCCGGCCAGCGTCTTGTGCGAACAGTGCTCGCTCCACGTTTGAGCGACCGTTTCCAGTTCAATGTCCGTCGGGTCGCGCTGCTGATCGACGAAGTGCTGCTTGATCGTGCGCATCTCTTCGAGGCTCAGGTAAAGCTGGCCTTCCTTGCTGAGCTTCTGCAGCGCGGCATCGTCCATCTGGCGAATGGCGACGTGAGTCAGCTTGAACTCATACTGCCCGCCGACCGAGATGCGTTCCATGTGCAGCGGGCCGCTGACAACATGCTCAATGGCGTCGTTCGACAGCACCTTGGCCGACAACCGCTTGAGGTCCGCGTCCGTCGCATTGGAGTTCAGCCAGTACTTGCGGCAGATGGCGACGGCCTCAATCGACAGTTTTTTCTCTTTGAGCGTCGCGAGCGTGCTCTGAGCCACGTTGTCCGTCACGCCCGGCTTAAAGAGGACGTTCAACAGTTTTTCGTTCCCAGCGCCTTTGGCACCGGAAGCGGCGTCTAACTGATGAGCCGAAAACGTTTCGGTGACGGAATCAGCCAGCAGCGTGCGACTGATCTGATCGACGACGTCGGCTGAGACATCGCCCTGCAGCAGGAACGACCGGGCGGTGCTGACGGTGGACACGCTCTGCAGGCCCAGCCCCTTGCTCTCGCTCAGAATGCGTTGTGCCTCGCGGTCCACTTCCCCGCGACCCGGTCGAATCTCAACTTCCCACAGCATGTTTCTATCCTCACCGACTCGCGTCGGCACAAAACCCGGAGCGTCTGCCAGACGGTTTTGTCGCTGAAGAGCGGGATGATTTCAAACACGCTGCTTGGGGCCGGTCGCGTATATCAGCAGGCGCCGATCCAAGGATGGCACTTTGGCGTCCCGGAACGCTGATTTCTCGCAGAAATGTGGAAGTGCCGAGTACAGCGAGACCAGCAGCGCTGCAACCGCTTCATTCCGTGAAAAGAGGCTTCAGAAGCAGACATTCTGATCGGGGATGCGATCAGCGACTTTCCACAAAAGATCTGTGGATACCAATGCGAACGGACGAAGGAACCGTCAGAATCTCGGGCCGCAACGACAGCGTCGCGTTCCGTCAGTAGTCCGCTCCTGAGGTTTTACGATGTTCGCCGCTCATGACATGAATCGCCGCGATTTCTTCGACTGGTCGGCGCATGGTTTGGGGGCGACCGCCCTGCTGACGTTGCTGCAGCAGGACAATCTGCTGAAAGCCGAAGGCGGCGCGACGAGCTTTCCGAATTTTCCCGCCAAGGTGAAACGGGCGGTACACATCTTTCTGATCGGCGGTTGCAGCCATCTCGATTCGTTCGACGAGAAACCGGAACTGGCCCGGCTGCACGGCAAGACACTCAACACGACTGAGAAGCCCGACATCTTCTTCGGTCAGGTCGGCCTGTTGAGGAAGAACGACTGGGAGTTCAAGTCGCGCGGTCAGAGCGGTCTGCGAGTTTCCGAGTTGTTCCCGCACATTGCAGCTCATGCGGACGATCTCACGGTGCTGCGTTCAATGGTCGCCGATTCAGCCAACCACACTCCGGCACTGTTCACATCGAACAGCGGCTTCGGGTTCAACGGCTTCCCGTCGCTGGGCAGCTGGCTGTCGTACGGACTCGGCAACCTGACGGAAGAACTGCCCGCCTATGTGGTGCTGCCTGATGAACGAGGCGGACCGAATGGCGGCGCATCCAACTGGTCGAACGGATTTCTGCCGGCGCAATATCAGGGCGTCCCGTTCCGCAGTGGCGACCAGCCGGTGAGCGATCTGTTCCCCGCTCGCCCGATCCCTAAAGAAACCGACACCGCCGCCCGCGAGTTTCTGCAGACGATCAATCGACGTCATCAGGATCGCGTCGGCGCCGAACCGCTGTTGACCGCCCGCATTCGCAGTTACGAACTGGCCGCCCGGATGCAGCTGTCCGTACCTGAAGCCAGTCGCATCGACGGCGAACCTCAACACGTTCAAGCCAGTTATGGCATCAACAACGCGAAGACTGCGGACATGGGACGCCGCTGCCTGCTGGCCAGACGGTTGCTGGAACGCGGTGTGCGGTTCGTGCAGCTTTATTCCGGCGGGCCGATTGCAGGCAGTCCGCGCGCCAGCTGGGACGCTCATGAAAGCGTGCTGGAGAATCACGGGCTCGAAGCGGGCCGCATCGATCAACCCGTCGGAGCGTTGCTGGCAGACCTCAAGCAGCGCGGCATGCTGCATGACACGCTGGTGCTGTTCACGACCGAATTCGGCAGAACGCCATTTACGCAGTCCGCCGCTGATCAGGTCGGCACGGGCCGCGACCATAACCGCTACGCGTTTTCGGTCTGGATGGCCGGCGGCGGTTTGAAACCCGGCACGGCTGTCGGCACGACGGACGACATTGGCTGGAAGGCCGTCGAACGTCCCATCCCCTGGCACGACCTGCATGCCACGGTGCTGCACCTGTTCGGCATCAATCACGAGAAGCTCACGTTCTACCACAACGGCATTCAACGCCGTTTGACCAACGTGCATGGCGAACTCGTCAAGGAAGCATTGGCCTGAATTGGGTAGTCGAGCTGGTGCAGCGGCCGTTACGGTTCAGTGAGGTGACACCGTCGCCGCTGCAGTGGCAAAGGCGAACGACAGACCAGTCGAGTTGAAGGCTGCGAGGCTGAAAGCCTCTGAAATGAATAGCAGGAGCACGGTCATGACCGAACGATCTTACCGACGGCTTTGGATGCAACTGTGCTTCAATCTGTTCATCGCCTTCGGGGCACTGGCGCTGTTGACCTGGGCTCAGGACCGGCAGCCGCCCGCACCGGGACAGGAGAAGACGGGCTCGATCACGAACCAGAATGGAGTTGAAGTCTTCGTGCCTACGGTGGTGCGGCGACCGAAGTCGAAATCCAAACCGACCGTCGGCTGGCAACGCATCGCAGCGCGCATGAATGAAGCGGCTGTTAATCTGTCCGAGCAAAGTTTCGATGCATTTCAAAAAGGGCTGATGCCGCTTGAAGATCATCTGGAACAACTCGACGGCATACTGACGGCGGAACTGGCCACGCTCACCGATCAGAAGCAATTGCCGGCCGCATACCAGAACCATGAACGTCGCTTGAATCGGGCGCTGACGGCGTTGCGGGAGTTCAATCAACCCAATGCCATCGGCTGGAAGTCCGACATCCTGCTGAGTGAAACCATGATCGCTCAAACGCAGGCGTGGCAGGCCGAAGCTCGCGGACAGCGCGGAGCGAGCGATGCGGCGCGGCAACGCAGCGTCGAATTCGCCAGCCAGCATCTGGCTCAGCGCAAACAGGACTTCGAGATCGGCCATGCGACCGTACCGATGATCGTCAACGGCCAGCTGGTGCTGACGGAAATTGCGCCAGAGAACCAGTTCGCTCCGCCGGATGCGGGACTGTTTCTGAATGATATGCTGGTTTTCACCCGCATCTGGTCCGAACGCAAAGCCGGCATCGGACGTGAAGATCGATTGGCGCTGGCCGAGTTTCAGCAGGCGCAATTTGAACTGCTGGGCTCACTCGACGATCCTCGCCGCAAGCGGGAAGTCGGTGAACACGCTCAGCGCGCCGAAGAAGCCGCTACTCGCATGTATGACTCCCAGTGGGAGTTCGCTCAGAAGGGCACGTCGTCGTTATTCGATGTCACCGCCGCGTGGCGTCTGCGCCGCCGCCTGCACGACATTCTAAGTTCCGCCGATCAGAAGATCGCGACGTCACTGGCCGCTCGTCGCGACAACGACCTCAACCGGCTGGCCGAAGAAGCCAATCTGGTTAAAGACCTGTCAGGCCGTATGTCGGCTGATGTGAACTTCGTCGGCCTGATGAAGATTGACGCTGAGTACCGCCGCGCCGTAGCGGAAGCCGCCAAGTGATGGTCACAGCAACCGAGCCCGATCTGTATCCACCTGTCGAAGCTGACTTTCGCTGCGCCAGTTCGTAGCGGTCGTTCTACCTGCTCAAGGAAGTTGGCCTGCGGAATCATTTCCAACGGTCAGACATTCTGGTTTCGAGTGACTCGCGCTGCCTAGCATGATGGTCGTGACCGATTGTGCGGACTTCGTAAGGCGGGCTGGGTTCAACTATGAAGCAAGCTGCAATTCCCGTTCTGGTTCTCGTTGCGATTGTGGGTTTGGCGATTCTGACGACGTGGCCCTCAACGTCGCTCGAAGCCAACCACTATCAGCGTTTCCAGGACGGAAAATCTCTCTACGCGTTACTCCATAGTAGAATCCGGGCTGGCGACTCCTTAGAGGTAGTAGAGAACATTCTGGGCAAATCGGTGCCGCTCGTCGAAGGCGCCGCCGAATTGCGAGTCCAGTTGCGCCAGGAAGCCGAACGACATCCCGAGCGTTGTCCGCACGGCGTTTACGACACGGACACGTTCGTCACCTATCCCGTTGAGAACAACAACCTGTTGCTGCAGTTCCGCAACGGTTACCTGATTAATCACGACCCGGCGATGTTTGAGCAGTTCTATCCCCAGCAGGACATCGGGGGTGCGCCTGGTCCAGACAGTAATTCCACGGAGGCCGTAGAGATCGGCGGTCAGTTGTAAGCGGTGATGCTGATTGATTTTTCAACGGGCATCACCGGCTTCCCGTTACCAAACTTGCTCAACATCAGCGAGCTTGAGTCCATCGCATTCACAGTGTGGGTGCATCCCGCGTCAGGAATTTTGTCATGCTCCGCAAACTCATGAGCTTGTCCGTGGTGCTGCTCGCCGCGCTGACTTCGAGCGCGTTCGCTCAAGGTAACAAGCAGCAGACAGCCCTGCCGTCGTCTCGCCTGCTGGCCCGTTACGGCCTGGAGCGCGCCTGGTGGAGTCAGGCGACGATGAACATCTATCGCGACAAAGTCGCGCACATGTCGGCCGACGAAGAAAGCCTCTACGTGCTGTCGACCGGTGGAGCATTCACAGCTCTGGATTCGGAAACCGGTCGCAAACGCTACAGCCTGCAACTCGGCCGTGGTGACTCGCCCAGCTATCCGGCGGTGTCCAATGATGACCTGGTGCTCGTGAACGCGGGCATGATGATGTACGGGATTGAGAAAAGATCGGGCGACGTTCGCTGGTCGCTGGAGCTCCCGTCTCAACCATCCACCAGCCCGACGGTCGACAACATCTACATCTACTATGGCACATTGGATGGCAGTATTTACGCGTTCGACCTCAAGCAGATTGAGAAGTTGCACAACGCGAACCGTCTGCCTCAATGGACCGATATCGCCAAGAAGTGGCGCTTCAAGACGGCGGCGGAAGTGACCACCGCGCCGATCGTCAGCTTTGGAGTGATTAACTTCGCCAGCCGCGACAAGTCGCTGTATTCGGTCTCGCGACTGGAACGTAAGTTGCAGTGGCAGTTTGAGACCAATCGACCCATTTCGGCGCCGCTTGGCCGATCGTCAGGCATGCTGTTCCTCGGAACTGAGGATCTGAATGTGTTCGCGATCGACCAGGAGAAGGGTGCAGTACGCTGGCAATTTGTGGCCGGCCTGCCGATCCGCAAGCAGCCTCGCGTCATTGAGGACGACGTTTACGTCTTCCCCGAAGGTGGTGGCGTACATGCACTTTCGCGTCTGAATGGATCCCAGAAGGCTTGGACTGCCGCGCCTTCGGATTTCGTCGCGGCGACCAAAACTGTGCTGCTGACGTCTGACGATGTCGGCAATTTGATCGTACTAGCTCGTAAGGATCTGGCCACGATCGGATCGGTCAACCTGAGTGACTACAAAGTTCGCTATGGTAACGATCTGACCGATCGGGCTTATCTGGCGACGAAGACGGGACTCGTGGTTTGCCTCCGCGAGGTCGGTCACGAGTTTCCAACTTATCACCTGTATCCGGAGCGGCAGCCGATTCTGCCTGAGTTTGCTCCGGAAGACACTACTGGAACTACAGAGCCCATGGCGGCTGAGAATGCCGCCCAGTGAGGTGTGGCATGCCCGAAGCAACTGAAGATCTGCGTGAAGAAATCACGCAACTGAGGAGCGAGGTGGTCTCGCTGAGGCAGGAACTACACGAACAGGATCGCCTGCCAGACGACCACCAGCACAACAAAACGGACGCGACTCGTCGCGGCGTGCGCATGCGATCCAAGAAAGTGTTCATGGGCCTGCCGCTGTATGACGTCGCAATGGGGCCGGACCCGGCAACCGGAGAAGCCAAGGGTTATGCCCGCGGCATCTTCGCTGTGGGTGACGTGGCCACAGGCGTCGTAGCCTTGGGAGGCTTCGCACGTGGTGTCTTCGCCTTCGGCGGTCTAGCGGTCGGAGCGTTCGCCTTCGGCGGAGCCAGTGTCGGCCTGGTATTGGCGATGGGTGGAGCCGCGATCGGCGGTATCGCGATGGGTGGAGCTGCCTGCGGCATCGTCGCCGCTGGACCCGCCGCCGCCACGATGTATCCCTTCAGCTCACTGCCCGGCCAGTAAAGTGATCCCAAGCCATTCCGGCCGGCGCGGCGTTAGCCACCGGCTCGGTCTGGTGTGTTATCGCCGTATCAACTACCTGCCGCTTGCGAAGCTGCGGGCGCTGGTATCTTCCGGAATACGCATAAGCCACGGATGAAACGCTGATGGAACACGGATTGGGCTCAACTGCAGGATTTGATCTGCGGTTCCTGGTCCGCGTGGTAGCTGCGTTCGATCCGTGGCTATTTCAATTCCTGAAGCAAGGAATACTGCACGATGTTGATGGCGATCTTGGTTGCGTCCTCAGGCACATACCCGGCACAGGCTAAAGTGGCTTGGCGTTCCAAAGCGCAACTAATGTCGTGCTTGCTGTAGATCACAACGTACCGGCCATCGACCTCAATGCCCTCCAGAAACGGCTCGCCCTCGACGATGTTGGCTTCGAGCGTCTGATTGGCGCCGGAGATTTCCGCCGCACGCCGGCGCACCTTCTTGACGTCATACCCGATGCGGTTCGAGAACAGCTCGTGGTCGGTCGGAATGCGCGTCAGCTTGTGATTCGGATAGAGCTGCTCAGCGAACTTGCGGAAGCTGGCGTCAAACTGCGGAGCGCCACAACACGCATCAGCAAAGAGCACGTTCCCCTTTTCCAGAAACGAGCGTAAGCGATCGACTTCTCCTTCGGAGAACTCAAAGCGATACCGTCCGTGCATCGTTAGCAGAGAGTAGTTGAAGAGTTGAGGATCTGCCGGTGTGACCGCACCTAGCTTTGTTGAAGCCGTCAGGCCTGCCGTGCGGTTCAAAGCCAGCATCAGATTGCGAGCTGCCTTGGGTGCTGTGTCCCAACCGCCGGTGTGACGAAGTTGAGCAGCCTGCAGCAAGCCGCGCTGGACGTTATCAGCTTGGCCGTCTTCTGATGCCAGCTCCATTTGACGCAGCTTGCTCGGCGGTTCGCGGCCTGTCGCATACGCCACGATGTTGACGCCAACCTTCATAGCCCGCTCCACGCGCGTCCGCAGATCAATATGCCTCTTCGCCGGATCGAGGCGACTCCATTTGCTCCAGAAGCAACTGAGATCTTCGGGGCTGTACACAATTGCGGTGCGGCAACCCAAATCTGCCCCCCACAGCTCCACAGTGCCGCCATCAATCGGATGCTCGCTGCGAAAGATCGGATGGTCTGGCTTCAGGCGCTCTAAAGACGTTTCGCCCTTCGGATACATCCGCTCGACGAGTTCCCTGAACCCGTCCTTGAAGCCGTTCGACTGGCAGGTATTCACTCCCAGAATGAAGCCGCCCACATTGACGTACTGCTTGAGGAGTTCAACCTCAGCATCATTGAACTTCGGCGGTTCCGAACCACAGAGATAGAGCACAGGCGACTGTCGCAGATCGGCAACACCACCATGCTTGCTGACCTGCTTCATTTCCACCGTCTGCCAGGTCACCAGTTTCGGCCAACGCGGCGCGCCGCTAATGCGGTCGGTGAGATTACGAATCTCGTAGGGGTGACGATTCCAACCCTCGGCTTCGTTGCTGTCATACTGCAGCTTGTTAATCAAGACCGGCGCGAGTCCCTTCGAAAGGAACAGCAGCGCCAAGCTGCTGCTGACAATCGGATCCTGTTCGTTGTTCTTCCCGACCCACATGCCAATGCGTTTGTCCTGTGCGTCAACCAGGTAGCGAGCCCCCTGTCGATACCAATCATGCTCGCCGAAGAAACGCTGACCGCTGAGGCGTCCCGCGCGTTCCAGGCCGTAGAGGTAATACAGCAGCCACGTCCCACCAGCGCCCGGGTTACTGCCCACGGCAAAGTGAGTCTTCAGCCAGGATAGAGCGCGATTCAGAGGCTCATCGGGTTCGCGTTTCCCGCAACAATTCGGGTTGCCTTGTGCGTCTACGTCCTTGTCGTCCTGCAGCATCGAACTGGTCATCACCAGCGTCGCGATACCAGCCACCGTCATACTGCCCGTGGTGCCTCCGCCAGCTCCGCCGCCGCTGTAGTCCCAGCCGCCGTCAGCGCCTTGGCATCTCACCCAGTGAGCCCGCGCGCGCTCCCACACTTCCCGCTTCACGGGAATGCCGGCATGCGCGGCCTCAAACAGTCCCAGCACCGCGAACTGACCGTTGCTGCGATCGCCGCCGCCGAGATCGATCAGGCCGCCACTGTTGTAACCCCAGCATCCGGCCATATCGCCGCGTGTGATTTGTCCCTTCTCCAGATGGTCAACAAGCCGCGCCATTTTCAGCTTGTCGCGCGGATCCTTCACGATGGCCAGCGTCATGAGGACCAGTGACGACGCGTAGGTAAAAGTCGGATCCGGGCTCTCACGCAAGTATTTCAGGGCGAGCTTGATTTCCTTGTCGTCAGGAGTCATGCCAGCGTTCAATAGCGAGAGCGTGACCAGCGCCGTGCCACCGATCTCCATGCCCTGCAGCGGCAATTTGCAGTCCCAGGAACCATCACCTTGCTGCTTGGCCAGCAGCGCCTTCTTGGCTGACTGAATGGTGTCCAGAACCTGTTGCTCGGTGAGATCATCTGCCGCCTGAGCCGGCACACCGCACAAGCAGGCCAGACCGCACAGCAGTAGCGTCAGCAACCAGGTTCTCACGATCGCCTCCTCGATATCTCTGCCAGCCTATTGAAGCAGAGCAACGCAGCGAACGCTCAATCGTTCGCCATCTGAACTCTCAAATCTGATGCAACGTCCTGAATGATGTCCTGAATTGACAGTGAGGGAGTCCAACCTACTGCCTCCTGAATCTTCTGAATAGACGGCACGCGCCGCCGCATATCCTCGAAGCCATCACCATACACGGCTTGATACGGGATGACACGCAGCTTGGACTCGCTGCCGGTTTCGCGAATGATCAGTTCTGCGAGTTGCCGAATGGAAAGTTCTTCCGTGCTGCCGACGTTGTAGATCTGGCCGAGGCAGTTGCTCTTCTGATTCGCAAGCAGAATCAACGCCCGCACCACATCGTAGACGTGACAGAAGCAGCGGCTTTGCTGGCCGTCGCCATGCACTTCCAGATCCTCGCCACGCAGGGCTCGCTGCACGAAGTTCGGCACCACCATGCCATATTGCCCGCGCTGACGGGGGCCCACGGTGTTGAACAGCCGCACGATGGTCACCGGCAGGCGAGTCTCTTTCCAATGGGCCAGCGCGAGGAACTCATCCAGCGCCTTGGCGCAAGCATAAGCCCAGCGGTGCTTGGTTGTCGGACCTTCAACGCGGTCGTCGTCCTCACAATAGGGCACTTTCTCCGACTTGCCGTAGACCTCGGACGTCGACGTGATGAGTACCCGGTTGCGGTACCGCCGCGCCAGCCGCAGCACAACTTCTGTGCCCTGATAGATTGTGTCGATAGTCGCTACCGGCTGCTCCATGATGAGCTTCACGCCGACCGCGCTGGCCAGGTGGTAGACCGTGCCGCAGTCGAGCATCAGCTTCTGCATGAGCGGCACGTCTTGAATCGTATCAACGAACAGCCGGAAGTTGGGATCGCCTTCCAGATCCGCAACATTGGCGTGCAAACCGGTCGACAGGTTGTCGATGATCGTGACGCGGCGGCCGGCTTTCAGCAGGGCGCGGGCCAGATGGCTGCCGATAAATCCGGCCCCGCCGGTAATCAGCACATGCTCGTCACGGTCCATACAGGTTCCTCAGAGTGATCGCTGCCCGACACGGAAATCGCTGGCATCGCGAGGATTATGAACTACGCAGGGCCAATACGTCGGGGCATCAGGTTCTCCGCAGGATTTTTAGTTGAGAAGTGGGTCGCGATCGAGAACGTTCATCACGCGCCGCACCTCTTCAAATCGCGACAGGGCCTCTTGAGCCGATTTTTCCGCCCCGCACCTCTTGAAATGGCGAACAGCTCTCAGCAGACAGCGAGCTGTCAGACTCAACCTACCCAGCTTCAGAACGAATTCGGCGAGGTTCAGCATGTCGCTGCCCGCTCCCTGTTCATCAGCAATCTCGCGATGCACAGAATACGCCCGAGCCAGAAACCTCATCCCGACGTTCAGATCCCCTCGCAACCCGGCCAGTACGCCGAGATTCCCATAGTCCGCCGCCTCACCGGCTCGCGATCCGCTGTGACGCTCCAGCTTGAGCGAACGCAGTAACAGACTCTCAGCAAGGTCGTAGTCGCCCGAACCCATCGCATCGAGGGCTCGATTCGTCAGATCCGCCGCATCGTTCTCGAAGCTCAACGGGCGATCGACCGGATGTTGCTCGAACGCCAAAGCTGCGGATCGTGCCTGCAATTGAGCTGCCGCCTGCGAGTCCTTTTGAGATCGCTTCACGACCGCAAGATTGCCGACAGCGACCTCCATGAGGTGAGCGTCAGCGGACTCATGCGCTGTCTGCCACAGAGACTCATAGAGCGCAGCCGCCTCGGCGTACTGTTCTGTCCGCGTCAGAAAATGCCCCAATCGCAGTTGAAAAGCGGGGGAATCATCGCTGCGAACGGCTGCTCGCAGCATCACCTCCGCTGCGGAGACCAGTCCAGATCGCTCCAACTGACCAGCTTCCTCGACCAGCATTTCCGCAGCAGCACGACGCACGGAGTTCGACGCTTGACGCTTCAGCGTTTCGGGCACAATCCGCTCCTTACACTCGGGACAGAATGACGTCAGATCACGTCGAGTGTGGCGGAGGCCCGGGCCGACTCGGCGAACAGCTTGCGGGTGAGAATCCCGGCCATTCGCTGGCGTACCCTGAAAGCGTGGCCATCCCCTTGAGGGAGAAGGCCACACTTTCGTCTCGTCCTGACGATGACTCGTTAGGGCGAGGGGAGAGAGAGAAGAGAGACGACCACATTCTACGCAGCCATCACGACATGTCAATTTGCGAAATATAGACAAAACGGGTTGTTGCAAATTCCGTAATTTCAACCCTTCTCGAACAGCGTGCGGCTCTTCTTCGCAGGGGCTTTGGGCTGAGATTTCTTGATCCGCTTGCCATCGGCGTCGCGCATCACCCCCTCGGCCGTCGAAGGCGCGCTGACGCTCGGTTCCGGTGATCCGTTCAAGGCATCGCCGACTTTGATGCCCTCCAACCGAGCGATGCCTTGCGTCACGTAGTCTTCGCTGAGGTCAAATCCCAGGAAGTTGCGTCCGAGCTTCTTGGCGACAGCCAGCGTCGTCGAACTACCGCTGAACGGATCGAGGACTAACTCCTTCTCATGGGAGCACGCCTTGATAATTCGTCCGAGGAGTTGCTCAGGCATCTGGCAGCCGTGAAAGCCGGCTCGTTCCTTGAAGGTCCCGGCCACACGCGGAAAGTGCCAGGTGTCTTCCTCTGACGAGAAACTCTCGGGGATGTCTTGAGGCCGCAGGATCCAGGTGTCATCCGGCAGGCGGCCTTTACTGTTGGCTCGCGCGTCTCCTTAGACCAGTTGGCGAGCCGAAGGGACTCGAATA
>CAYLTY010000151.1:0-20364 GCA_964386705.1 uncultured Planctomycetaceae bacterium | reverse complement strand
GGATTGAACTCATGCTTCTAGATATCTACGAGAAAGCCATGATTCAGGTTCTGGGTGTCATCTCTCAGTTCTCCACACGCATCGTCAGTGGCATCTTCCTGATGCACCTGTTTGTGTTCTTCGTGTTATGGCTCTGGTGGCGACAGCATCTGCGTGTCCTTGTTCAAACCTTGCGAGATTTCACCAGCAAGCTGAATCATCAAAGCCGCCTCGATGCGTGGTGCCACCCCACCGAACAGATCGATGCATTTCTGGCGGACGTTAAAGACGTGATGGCTGGCCCGAAGGACTCAGAGGATCGCAAGCAACTGCAGTTGCGCCTGAAGCTGTTCGATGAGAAGCGGCGCTACCTGAGCGCTGTCGGTTTCGAGACCAGCTACAACATCTGCCGCACGATGATCGAAGCCTACCCGCTGTTCGGCATCCTGGGCACGCTATTGGCCATGGCTGTCGGTCTGGCGTCGCGTCAGGCGGGCGACGGAACCGGCAATGTGACGATGATCGTCTCGCGACTCGGCGAGGCCATCTGGTGCACAGTGGTCGGACTGGTGGCCACGCTGGTCTTGATGTTCATCAACAGCATCATCGAACCGCGCTTTCAGAAGCTGCAGGAGAACCGGACCGCCATTCGCGACGCGGTGCAGCATGTGAAGCGTGAGCTGTCTACATCGGGAGGCAGCGCATGAGAGGCCGCAGTCTCACCCTTCAACTCACGCCGCTGCTCGACCTGATGCTCATCATCATCTTCGCGCAGTACATCGAGATGGCTGACAAGGAAGATCAGCAGCGCGCGGAATCGAAAGCACGCGTCGTGGCGGCTCAGGACGAACTCACTCAGTCGCGCGATGATCTGCAGAAGCTGGCGGCGGCATACGAAGAAATCTCGCGCGAGATGGCAGCCCGGCTGCGCGATCTCAATACGGCGAAGGATCAGGCGCAACGCAGCCGTGACGCGGCTGAGCACTATCGGCAGCAGCGCGACACCGTCGCCGAGTTAATGCCTGAACTGTTTGATCTGACCGACGAAGCCATTCAGCAGCTCATCAAAACGAAAGCTCCCGAGAACACGCGGCTGACTCCCGAGCAAGTCGAACGCCTGCGTCGCGAATTCAAGAAGCTGGCCGACAAGAAGCCCGAGGCCGCTCTACGCCACTTGCTGACGTTCGACGAGATGCGGAAGCGCTGCGACCTGTGGCAGCTGTATGTGACGGAAACCGGAGTCGCCATTCTGAACGCCGATCGACAAACGCATCGCTTTCGAGCGGACACGGTTGAAGAGTTCGAATCGGAACTCTTTCAGCGTTACAAGCTGCTGCCGGAAACTAAGAGCCTCGTGATCATTCTGGTCTCGCACGGAGACCTCAGTGCCGGAGTGTATGAGGCGATGACTGAAGGGCTGCCGAAAGCAACTCGCCGCATGGCTCAAGACGCCGCCGGCCGAGCCCGCTTTGAATACGGCGTCTTGGGTTTCACCAACGATCCCCCCGTGCCGGTGAAGTAAGCCGCGATCTCCTTACGCCTCGCAAGTCGTTCTTCATGATAGTTCAGCATCTCCGGCGCTGAACTACGGTCGAAGCGTAGACGCCGCAGCCATCTCGCTCCGCATGACGAGTGGACCGAGAGCGGCCTGTCACGGTCGTTCGAGCAACTCATCGGTCAGAAAGTTGGGGGGACGGATCGTGGGTCTCGCGGCAGCTCAATGAACTCCGACGGTCCAAACCGCACTCGCAGTCTGTAGTCACTGTTCTGGTGCAGAAATTCCATGATTCCTTCACGAGTCACGCCCGTTCCAGAAAGATCCAGATAGATGGTGTCTTGGCTATTCACCGGTCGGCCGGGTGCCAGCTTTGCCAGCTTCAGGCCCGCATCCGTGATTGCAGTATGGCTGAGGTCCAGGCTTCCCAGTTCAGGGATCAAACTCAGTGATCTCAGACAATCATCCGTCACACGGCTGCCAGTCAGTTTCAGAGATCTCGGACGGCAACCTCGCTGGATCATTTCTACGCCCGCGTCGGTCACCGCTGAATTCGGGATGTCAATTTCCCGGAGACTGCCTTGAACCAGCACAGCGATCCATTCATCGAGTAACACTCGAGCAATTTCTTAAACTCAGGGTTCCGAGTTTCTTGCACTCGCCCAAGTGGCGCGCACCAGTAACCGTCAAGCCGGTAACATCCAGCTCGAGTCGATTTAAGTCAGTCAGCGCTGACAGTACTCGAACGCCCGCATCAGTAATCGTCGCCTTCGGCAGATGCAGCGCATACAGCGATGGGATCCTCGTCAGAACTTTGAGGAGTGCATCATCAATGTGAGGGCCTTCAAGCCGAAGATATCCTAGTGGCATACCATCCAGGAGTGGCCACGCTTGAGGTGTCAGTTGAGTTTGCTCAAGGTACAACGTCTCCAGCGGTGACGAAGCGAACATGCTGGCAAGCTGCTCGTCAGCAATTTGCGACTCGTCCCAACCAACGCTGGAAAGCTGAGGCCATGTGAAAACAGGCAACCGCACCGTCGGTTCAATGGGTCCATTCAGCCCCAGGATCTGAAGATTGCTCATCCCCGCAAGCTCGCCGAGCTGTTGTTCGCCGAACGGCCCAGCAAGCCCGTAAAGCTCAACGGGGTCCCCATGCTGTCTCAATTCCGCCAAGTGTTGTGCAGTCAGCTTCCGTGGCTTCTGCCAGAAGCATAGCTTTCGCAAGCGATGCGTCTCGGTTAGCTCCAGCAGGGCATCGTCCGAGCACGTGCACTCCGTATGGAACTCGATTGACTCGATCTCACCTATCCTACTGAGCAGACGCACGTCGCGATCATCTTGGGACTCGACGATGCGAACTCCAGTTACACGACTCCGTTTGAACTGCAGGTCTTCTGGCAGAATTCTGCCGAGCCAATCCGGTAGCCATACAGGGAATCGGTCGTTCGGCAGAACGGTCGCAAACTGGATGACATTGCCACTCTCCAGTTCTCTTTCGGCCTCGTGGCGCTGATACTCGATAAACTCACCGAGTCCAATCCACAGCCCAAGCAGCGTGATACTGCCGAAAACAAGTACCAACCACGGGTTCTTCAGCCAGGACCAGACTGACGGTCGCTGCCGATCAGACTCAGGCGTGCTTCCGCCGTCGTACTGCATGCGGACGTCCTCTTCTGGATGAATGACTTGCTCTGAATTGTCTCGACCTCTTATCTCGAACAAGTCTTGATTGCCTACGCAACGCACGCGTTTCCCGTGCTCGCCAGCGCCGTCTTCCCGAGACCTGATTTCAATTCTATCCCTGCTGCGAACAAAGACACGCTGGTCAGGCTACTGCGAAGCCCAGCAGCTCGGACAAGTGGCACTCTGACCGCGGAGCGGTCAGCGACTCTTTCGATGCTCGCCGAGTCTTACTGTGGAATGCTAAGTTTCCGGTTGGTTCCTTCCGTTCGACTGCCACTTGAGTCCCGCCAACATGCAGCACTTCTTGCGCTCGTTCTGGATGCTTGCTCTCGTTGTCAGTAGCACTTCGCTGTGCGCCGAGGACCGCGTCGACTTCACGAAGCACGTGCGTCCGATTCTGGAGAAGCATTGCTTCCGCTGTCACAACGCCGAGAAGCAGGAAGGCGGCTTGCGTCTGGACCTGCGAGCTTCCGGCCTGAAAGGTGGAGACAACTATGCTCCGGCGATTCTGCCGGGCAAGAGTGCGAAGAGTCCGCTCATCGACTTCATCAGCCGCGACGATGCTGACCTCCGCATGCCGCCGAAGGGAGATCGTCTGTCGGCGGCTGAGATCAAGGTGCTCAGCCTGTGGATCGATCAAGGGGCGGACTGGCCCGCTGAGACCGACGCGCTCGCGAATGCCGGAGCGAAGCATTGGTCGTTTCAACCGGTGCAGCGTTCACAGCCGCCGCAGGTCAAGATTGCCACAGGCGGCAACACTAACGCGATCGATGCCTTCATCGCCGAGAAGTTGAACGCGAAGGAGCTCGCTCATTCACCGCGAGCTGACCGTCGCACGTTGATTCGCCGCCTGAACCTCATCATGCACGGCCTGCCGCCAACGCCGGAAGCGATCGAAGCCTTCGTTAAAGATGATTCGTCCGACGCCTGGAAGAAGTTGGTTGATGCCGCGCTGGACAGCCCGCGCTATGGCGAGCGTTGGGCGCAACATTGGCTCGATCTGGTGCGCTTTGGCGAGACTCACGGGTTTGAAACCAATCGCGAGCGTCCCAACGCGTGGCCTTACCGCGACTACATCATCAGTGCCTTCAACGCCGACAAGCCGTACGACCAGTTCATCCGCGAGCAGGTGGCAGGTGATGCGCTGGGAGCTGACGTCGGAACGGGCTTCCTCGTCGCCGGGCCGAACGACATCGTGAAGAGTTCCGACATCAACCTGACGCTCATGCAACGCCAGGACGAGCTGACGGACATCGTCAACACGACGGGTGTGACGTTCCTGGGACTGACGCTCGGCTGCGCGCGATGTCACAACCACAAGTTTGATCCGATCACGCAGCGTGACTTCTTCGCTCTGCAGGCGGTCTTTGCCGGCGTGCAGCACGCCGACCGGAACCTGCCGCCAACACCCGAACGAATCAGCCAGCTCGCGGCGATTGATCGCCGAATCGATGCACTCGTCAAGCAATTGGAACCATTCCGCTCACCGCTGCGTGAGCCGGTCAATGCGCAACACAACGTCGAACGCTTCACGGCACAGACTGCGAAGTACGTCCGCTTCACCGTGCTGGCGACAAACGGCGGCCAACCGTGTGTCGATGAACTCGAAGTCTTCAGCGAGGGCAAGAATGTCGCGCTGTCGAAGGCAGGCACGCGCGTCACGTGCTCGAGTTCTCTGCCCGGTTACGCCATTCACAAGCTCGAACACGTCAACGACGGGCAGTACGGCAACAGTCATAGTTGGATCTCGAACGAGTCCGGCGGCTGGGTGCAGGTTGAGCTGCCAGCAGCGGTGCCGATTGATCGCGTCGAGTGGGGTCGCGACCGCGAAGGCAAGTTCAAGGACCGCGTGCCAACGCGTTACCGCCTGGAATGCGCGGCCGAGCCTGATCAATGGAAACTCGTCGCCAGCTCCGACGACCGGCAGCCGTTCTCTGATCAGGCGAATGCGCAAGCCAGTTACCGCTTCGACGACGCGCCAGCGTCCGACGCCGAGCAGGGCAAACGCTGGCTCGCCGAACTGGAAGCCGCTCGCAAGGAGAGAACGCAGATCAATCAGAGTGCTCTGGCTTACGTCGGAACGTTCCAGCAGCCCGGCCCGGTGCATCGACTCTATCGCGGCGAGCCGTCCGCCAAGCGTGAGGAAGTCGCACCGGACACCATTGAACTGCTCGGCAGTCTGAAGCTGACTTCCGCCACACCGGAGCAAGAACGCCGCCGCAAGCTGGCCGACTGGCTGACCAGCAAGAGCAACCCGCTCACGGCACGCGTGCTGGTGAATCGCCTGTGGCAGTTCCACTTTGGCCGCGGGCTGGTTGATACTACCAATGATTTTGGTCGCAACGGCGTCGCTCCGACTCATCCTGAGTTGCTGGACTGGCTGGCCAGCGAGCTGATGGACAGCGGCTGGTCGATCAAGCACGTGCAGCGATTGATCCTGATGTCCCACACCTGGCAGCAGGACAGTCGCCCGCAGGCGCGGGGGATCGAAGTCGATGGCGGAGGCCAGTTGTTGTGGCGTTTCCCGCCGCGACGTCTGGAAGCGGAAGCCATTCACGACAGCATTCTGGCCGTGTCAGGAGTGCTCGACGTCCGCATGGGCGGACCGGGCTATGACGGCTTCGAAGTGCAGTATGAAAATGTGCGGCACTACTTCCCGAAGAAGACGTTCGGGCAGGACGACTATCGCCGCATGGTCTACATGAAGAAGGTGCGTGCCGAGAAAGAATCCACCTTCGGCGCCTTTGATTGTCCGGACGCCAGCCAGGTGGTCGCGCGTCGCACGTCGTCCACAACGCCGCTGCAGGCTCTGAACCTGCTCAACAGCGACTTCATTCAGCATCAAGCTCAACTGTTGACCGCGCGGCTGCGCAAAGACGCCGGTGAATCAACCGCAGCGCAGGTGAAGCGAGCCTTCCAACTGAGCTTCGGCCGCGAACCCACTCCCGACGAACAAACTGACGCCGCACAATTCGTCGATCAACACGGCCTGCTCCTCTTCTGCCGAGCCCTCTTCAACGCCAACGAACTGCTGTTCGTGCCGTGAGCGTGTTGAGACTGGCTCCGGGCAAGGCAGCTCCGAAGGGACTGCAATTACTTCGTGCGAGTGGGTTCCTCGACCCAACCTGCCAACCGCACCGGACCGGAGCCGGACAGGTCTTCGATGAAGTCGTCGAGGATCTGGCGGTACTCGGCGGAGTCCGCGTCGTGATGATCGGCATAGGGGATCGTCACGAATCGTTTGGGGCCTCGATGCTCTGCATACAGCTTTTGAGCCAGGTCATAAGGGATGACGCGATCCTTCGTACCGTGACTTTGCAGCAGCGGTCCGGGGTAGTCATCGATCTTGGACAGCGAGTCATAACGCTGAGTCATCAGCAGGTTCGTGGGCAACCACGGATAGTGATAACCCGCAGTCTCGGGCAGGTTGGAGAACGTACTCCACAGCACCAGGCCGCGAGCACCGTCCTTCGCCGCCAAGTCCACGGCCACACCGCCTCCGAGCGAATAACCCATGATGAGCAGTTCGTTCGGTCTGGTGTCAGTGCGTTCGCAGAGCCAGTCGCGCGCGGTGCGGGCATCCTGCATGACACCCGCTTCCGAAGGGCGTCCTTCCGAACGGCCGAAACCTCGGTAATCGAACGTCAGCACCGTGAGCTGATGCTGAGTATTCAGCCGCCGCACGGAATCTCGCACGGCGGTGATGTTGCCGCCGTTGCCGTGACACAGCAGTGCGACTCCGCGCGGTTCCGGATGCTCAATGAACCAGCCGTGAATCTTGGTGCCATCGGGAGTCGTCATCCAGACGTCTTCCGTCGAGGCGGTGGGCTTGGTCCAGTCACCGCCCGGATACACCCACGGTTGATACACCAGCTTGCGTTCCAGCGGCGCCAGCGGCGAGTACGCCCCCATATGAGCGCAGCCGGTAACGCCGACAGCAATCGCAGCTCCGATCAAGAATCTCATCGGCGAACCTCATCCATGAATCGCCCGGATCGTGTGAATTGCAGTATTCCATCACACATCAGCGATAATCGGAAAGATCTCTTTGCGAGCGCTGAACCCGCGTAGTTCAGCCTCTCCGAGGCTGAACCTTCTTGTGGATCGCCACCGACGACGCTCGAAACGGGCTGTGTCACAAAGATGCTCAGTCTCGGAGAGACTGAACCACGGCCAGACGCCCTGGCCACGCACCGGAGCACTTTAGGGATGGGACACCGTCTAACCGGCACGGACTGAATGACCCGTCTTGTCGGCGTGGTTCCTACGCGAACACCAATCGCGCCGAGCGGTGCCTTGCTCACCAATGCCGGGGATATGCGGGCTCGAACGCGCTTGGAGTCGGCGCTTCCGGGGATGGCGAACGAATAGGTGAGCAGAGTTACTGCGCCTCTAACTTCTTGAGATACCTCTTGTTGTCAGTCTGTTGCCATGGCCGAAAAATCCGCTCCAGTCGCAGAACCGGAACAACCGGAAGTGCCGCCAGAGCCCTCATTTGAGGAGCGCTTTCTGGTCCGGTTCTTTCGTCCGAATCTGCTGTTGCTGGCGGCATTGATCGGCACGGCTGTTGTCATGGCTCCCGCCGCCGCCAAGTTTGTGCCGGCGCTGGAACATCATCCCGACTACCGGATGAAGACCGCCGACATCGTCATTCCGCCGCCGCCCCGCTGGGTGCCCAGCAACTTCGTCGGCCAGGTGATCAAAGGCGCCAAACTGCCCACCGAGCTTTCAGTGCTGGACCGCGGCATGGTGCTGCAAGTCGGACAGGCTTTTGAAAACCATCCTTGGGTGACCGGTCAGGTCCGCGTGCGCGTCACTATCCCCGCTCATGTGGACGTCAGCTTCGATTACCGCGAGCCCGTCGCGATGGTCGCCATCAACGACGGCTTCTACCCCGTCGATTCGCAGGGTCTGCTACTGCCTCCCGACGATTTTCCGGCGGCAGAAGTGAAACTCTACCCGCGGATCATTGGCATCGGTGCGCCACCTTCGGGCAAGGTCGGCCAGACTTGGGGCGACGAACGAGTCACCGCCGCCGCGAAGCTGGCACACGTCATCGCCCCGTATTGGACCGAGTTTCAGCTCGAAGCCATTGAAGCCCCGAAACGCGACAACGCCGAACAGAAGTACGACGAACTGGAATTTGTACTGGTATCAAAAGGCGGCTCGCGCATCATCTGGGGCCGAGCCCCCGGCAACGGCCACCCACTGGAAGTCACCGACGACCAGAAGATCGGCCGTCTGAAAGAGTTCCTCGCCAAAGGCAAGAATTTTGATGGCCCTTGGGAAATCAATATCAACCACCTGATGGAAATCATCACCTGGCGCGAGCTTGAGAAACCGAAGGTCCAGCCAAAGAAGACCGACACCCGCCGCCGTGGTCGCTGAAGGAGAGGTTGAGTTCGTCTCAGGCGCAGAGGGCTTTAACTTCATCCCCGACTTGCCGTACATCCTCCGTTGGTGGAACACGGTGTTACCAATGGGTGCGAAATTCGGTCGTTGGTGGAGCGCACTTACTGATCGCGGCACCGAGCGCCCGCAGCGATTCGTCGTCAGCTTCCATTAGCTCTTTTGTAATCTTGTCTCGATCACGTGATTCACCACGTTCGAAACGATCTCCATTTAGAAGACGCAGCTTTATTCCAATGAAGGAGATCTTGCAGGCTTTCCATGAGTCCTCGTCTACAGGGAGTTGGCTTTCGTCAACAAACAGGTGCTTCACAAGTCCAGCAGCCAGAATCCGACTTACTGCAGACGGCGAAATTGCTGTCTGATCGATGCTGAGCGATTTCAATGGCTGTTGTGTGATCAATGCCGCGAAGCGGTCGCCCACTTGAGTATTGGATACGTGCAAGTAATCAAGCCGTCGCACCCAACTCAAGTCGGGCAGGTTGTTGTCGTCAATGAGCGTATGGCTTAAGCCGACACTTCGGATGGCCTTGAACCCTCGGAGGGTTTCGAAGATGTCGTTACCTATGGGGTTGTGGTCGATCTCGATGGTTTGCAATGTGTCCGCATCAAATATCTGCAACGCCGCTGCACTCAGGTTATTGATTGAAAGAATTGCTGTGACGCAATTGAAGGGAGTTCGCCTCTTGGAGTTGGCGTCGGTAAGACCACACCCAATTAGATTAAGTTGCTTGAGTTGGGGCGGAAGTACATCGAGCGATCCCGGAATTGGTTCTGCGTACCAAGCAAAATCTTTAAGCGCATTCAAGGACCTGAGCCTCTCCCACGCGGCGCGACTCATTTGGCATCCGCCGCGAAATTCTAAACGCTCAAGCGTGTGTTGATCCGCCAGGATTTTGACCTGCTGGTCGGACAAGCCTTCTTCGGAAAACAACCACAGCGATTTCAAGGCCGGTTGCCATGGCAAGGTTGCTCGATCGAAGCCACAAGCATCCCAAGTCCAGCCGATCATTCCCACGTCGTGATACTCGTCGGAGGCAATGGGCAGCGCGGCCACCGCTCGTCGCTGCAACTGAATCCGGATGAGGATGAGCGCGATCATTACAACGGTGAGAACCGCACCCGCCCAAAGCCAGCGCCCGATTCGATTCGACTTGATGTGCTCCGTCATTTTTCGCCTCACCGCAGCCAGAACATCGTTGTTCCGAGTCGCTCGTCAATGTCGCCTGAGGTGCGACGAACACCGCAACGCACGACCAACATTACCGAACAACATACAGAGGCTCGGTAGTTCTTGCTTGGCAGAGATTCATCAAATCCTCCAAGCCAGAGTGACGCGATCGATCTGCGGGTGGTGGTTACCAATGTAGGTCGATGTCATAGCTCTTGAATTCAGTGTCTGCCCCGATCACGACCAGATCTTCAGCGACCGCCTGAGCGATAACCATGCGGTCGAATGGATCGCGATGGTGATGCGGCAAGGACTCAAAAACGGAGAGATGTGCAGTCTCGACCGGCAAGATTAGGACGTCGTTGCCGAAACATGGTCCTCTATCAACTCGGTGAATGACCAGCTCACGGGGAGCTTGCCAATGGAGGTCTTGATCACGATCTCCCACAAGGCTGGCGATACTTAGATAACGCTGTGTCGTTGCTGACTCGATAGTTTCTCTGGCCTGCGATGAAAGCTTGGCGTCGCCCGAGATGAATCACAGAAATGCATGGGTATCGAGTAGGACCCTCATGACGACTCCGGCTCCATGTACGGCCGAAAGTCATCAAGAGGTTCGTCAAAGTTATCCGGAACTGTGACACGGCCCCTTGCGCTCCCAAATCTCGGAACGCGCGGTTTGAGATCAGCTTGAGAGATGACAGGCACGATCTTCGCCACTGGCTGACCGTGCCGTGTCAGCATAATTTCACCGCTTCGCCCCGCTTAATCGATGAGGGCTTCGACGCCAAAAGGCAACTGTTGTACGTCGAGTTCGATGCGAGGCATAGCATGTTCCTACTTGATGACGAGCTGCGGTTCGAATCAAACACGCTTCCACAGAGTCCCATCGGGTCGGTCTTCAAGAACCACCTTCAAGGCGGTGAGTTCGTTGCGGATTTTGTCGGACAGGGGCCAGTTCTTTTCTTTGCGGAGGGCGGCTCGCAGGTCGATTACAAGACGCATGATGCCGTTGACGAATTCATCGTCGCCGGAACCGGCTGACTTCTTGGCGATGGGCTTTCGGAACACGCCGAGGATATTCGACAGCTCTTTCAGCAGTGTCATCGCCGTCGTCAGAGCGGCCAGGTTCGCGGCGTTGGACTTGCCTTCGCCTTCCAGCTTGGCCGAGGTGATGAAGCCGTTGATGACTTTGCGCAGGTCGAACAGCACACCGACGGCGCCGCCCGTATTAAAATCGTCGTCCATGCAGTCGTAGTAGCGATCGCGCAGAGCTTTCAGTTCCGCGAAGAAGGCCGCCGGTTCGCCGTTCAGGTCTCCGGTCTTCGCTCGCGTAGCCGGAGCACTCAGAGCATAGAAGTCTGCGCCGGTGACGCGTCCATAGGACTCGATCAGCCGATAAAAACCTTCAATGCTCTTGGCGGTTTCTTCGAGGCGGTCGTCACCGAAATCGACGGGACTGCGATAGTGAGTTGCCATCAGGAAGAAGCGCACGGTTTCAGGATCGAACTTCGCGAAGACGGCTGTCTTCACGGATTCGGCTCCCTTTGATCCGGCGAGTTTCTGTTCTTCCTGAGCCTGCTTCACGGCCATCATGTCCGCGCCGCCTTCGGCTGCATCGCCGTGACGCGAGTGATCGCCGCCGATCTTGCCGCCAGCGCCGCTCTTGCGCAGCAGGCCGTTGTGCATCCAGAAATTGCAGAAGCACTTTCCGGTGAACGATTCCGACTGCGCCATCTCGTTCTCGTGATGCGGGAACATCAGGTCGAGTCCGCCGCCGTGAATGTCGATGGTGTCGCCGAGCAGCTTGCGGCTCATGGCCGAGCATTCGATATGCCAGCCCGGACGGCCGGGTCCCCACGGGCTGTCCCACGCTGGTTCGCCGGGCTTGGAACCTTTCCATAATGCGAAGTCGGCCGGGTTATGCTTGCCGTCCATCGTCTCGGCGCGAGTACCCGCCAGCATTTCATCCAAACGGCGACCGCTGAGTTTGCCGTAGTCTTCATCGCGGCGGCATTCGAAGTAGACGTCGCCATTCAACGGGTACGCGTATCCCTTCTTGATCAGGCCGCTGATGATGTCCTGCATTTCGGTGATGTACTGAGTCGCGTATGGCATGTGGTCGATGCCATCAGCACCGACCGAGACGCCCAGCGTGCTGAGGTTATCGAGATAGTCCTCAGTCATCTTCTTGGCGAGTGCTTCCACGGTCGTGCCAAGTTCATTCGCTTTGACGATGAGCTTGTCATCCACGTCGGTGATGTTGACCACCCACGTGACCTTGTAGCCGCTGTAAGCCAGGTACCGCTTGATAGTGTCGAAGATCACCGGGCCGACCATGTGTCCGATATGCGCCGGCTTGTAGACCGTCGGTCCGCACAGATACATACTGACTTCGCCAGTCTTAACAGGCTTGAATTCTTCTTTGGTACGGCTGAGCGTGCTGTAGATGCGGAGTGGCATAGTTTCAGGATCTGTAAGAGTGAGTAATTGAATCAACAGGGCAGTGATGCAGTTCGACAGCGTGTCGCGACATCAGGCGTCCGCCCTCCAGAGCAGAACAACAGCGTCGGCGTCGATGGCCTCGCCGCGTCCAATGGGTCCAACTTTTTCGCCGGTCTTGGCTTTGACGTTCACGCAACTGGCGTCGATCGACAGCAACTGCGCAATGCGTTCGGCCAATTGTTTTTTGTACGGAGAGAGCTTGGGCTGCTCAGCATGCACCGTGCAGTCGAGGTTGGCGATGGACCAGCCTCGAGCCCGAACAGCACTGGCAGCTTCGGCCAGGAAGATTGTGGAGTCGGCGTTCTTCCATTGAGGGTCCGTGTTGGGGAACCATTCGCCGATATCGCCCAGGGCCAGAGCCCCCAGCAGAGCATCGGTGATGGCATGCAACAGGACGTCGGCATCGCTGTGCCCGACGAGCCCCAGTTCGTACGGAATCTGCACGCCTCCCAGGATCAGAGGCCGATTAGGCCCCAACCGGTGACGGTCGTGTCCGAGTCCGATTCGAACAGGTGGCAAACTCATCTTTACATGCAATCAGAAGAAGCAGGTCCGTGGCCCGCCATCCGTGACGCGCCTCAGTTACATGCTAGTTCTGACGCAGGAAATGTGACAACGGGAGCCTGCGTTTGGCTCGCGCAGGGCAGTGCGCCGGCCACAACCTGACTGGCAGCCGGATTCCAACTGGGTCTCGTCGCGACACTTGAGCGATGGGACCAAGGGGGCGGAGGGGCGGATGACATCAGGCAGGTCTTAGCACTCTAGGGTGATCTTCCGGTGCTGGCGGTCGTCGTCGTACGATTCACCGGCGGGAGCGCTGAGATCGATTGTTGGCTTTCGACAGGGATGTCACATGAATGTGCTGGTGTTGGCTCCTCATCCAGATGATGAGGTTCTGGGCTGCGGCGGGGTGATTGCGCGGCATGCGGCGGCGGGAGACAACGTGTATGTGTGCGTGGCGACTCGCGGTCTCGTCGAACTGTATGCGGATGATCTCGTGGCGATCGTGCGACAAGAAGCGTTGAAGGCTCACGCGATTCTGGGTGTGAAAGAAACCAAGTTCTTCGATTTCCCGGCTCCGGCACTGGATACCGTGCCGCGGTACAAGCTGGCTTCGACGATCGCCAAAGTCCTGACTGACTGGCAGATCGAGACCTTCTACATCCCGCATCATGGGGACATTCACAGCGACCATTTTCATCTGCATCATGCGGCGCTGGTGGCTGCTCGACCGCTGGCTCATTGCCCGGTGCGACGCATTCTGGCTTACGAAACACTGTCCGAAACGGAATGGGCCCCGCCGCAAAAGGATGCCGTTTTCTATCCAACGGTGTTCATCGACGTTGCCGAACATCTGCAGAAGAAGCTCGATGCGATGCAATGCTTTGGGTCCCAGGTGAAGCCGCCGCCGAACGCTCGCTCGCTGCAGAATATCACGGCCCTGGCTCACTACCGCGGGGCGACGGTGGCCTGTCACGCGGCGGAGAGCTTCATGCTGATCCGCCAGATCGACCGCTGAAACTCGCGTTGGCGAGTTTTCGCACCTCTGTTAAAAGTCGAACGCAGCTTTCCCAAAGTGTCTTCACCGAAGCAATGGAGTGCTTGGTTATGGATCAGCAGACGTTCCTGTCGCTGTTGGATGAACTGTTTGAAACGGATGCCGGAGTGATCACGCCCGAGACGGCGCTGAAGGAAATTCCCGGTTGGAGTTCGCTAACATTCGTCGGCCTGATTGCGATGATCGACGAAGAATGCGGCGTCACCTTGCCCCCGAACATCATTCTGAATTGCCGCACTGTCGGCGACTTGACCGCTCACGTGCTGCAGAAGCGCGCTGCGGCCTAGTGATGCATTAAAGCTGAGAGGCAAGTTTGTAGGGCGGACTATCCTGTCCGCCATCGTTTCGACGGACAGGGTTGTCCGTCCTACTTGCCATGTCTGAGTTGGAGCGGGCGATTCCAATAGCGGCGCTGCCGCTGTTGTCATTCAGGGAGGGAGCGACATGGCAACGATGCAAGTTTCCGGGATTCGGATTGCGGGACTGGCTTCCGCCGTGCCCGATCAACTGGAAACGGTGGACGACGATGCGGCGCGATTTGGTCGCGAAGAAGCGGCCAAGATCAGTCAGAGCATTGGTGTCACATCGCGGCGAGTTGCTCCCGCGCCCATCTGTGCTTCGGACCTCTGTCATGCAGCCGCTGAGAAGTTGCTGAACGACCTCGGCTGGGAGCGTGACACCGTTCAGGCCCTGATCTTCGTGACTCAGACGCCCGACTATCTCTCCCCCGCGACGGCCTGCACCCTGCAGTCTCGACTCGGTTTGAGCAAAGGTTGCGCGGCGTTTGATATCAGCCTGGGTTGCTCAGGATATGTGTATGGACTGGCCACTGCAGCGCAGTTCGCGAAAGGTCTCAGCAACGGCACTGATGGCTCGGGCCGAGTGTTGCTGCTGGTGGGTGACACGATCACGCGCGTGATCTCGCCACAGGATCGTTCGACGGTCCCGCTCTTCGGTGATGCCGGTTCAGCAACGGCGCTGGAATTCAATGCGTCGGCTGCTCCGATGAGCTTTGTGCTCGGGACGGACGGCAATGGCCGCGACCACTTGCTGATTCCGGCGGGTGGCTTCCGCACGCCGCGAACTGCCGAGACCGGTGAACGAACCGCACGCGAGAACGGCAACATTCGCAGCGACAATGACCTGTTCATGAACGGCGCTGAAGTCTTCATGTTCACGCTGTGCGAAGTGCCAAGCCTCTTCAAAAATGCGACGCAGGCTGCGGGCTGGACGATCGACGATGTGGATGGCGTCATCATGCATCAGGCCAATTCGTTCATGCTCAACCACCTGCGCAAGCGACTCAAGATTCCGGAAGACAAGTTCGTGGTGGCGCTCGACGGATACGGCAACACGAGCTGTGCTTCGATTCCTCTAGCCCTCTCCGCGACCTACGCGAAGAAGGCCGATGAGTCGCGACGGCTGGTACTGGCTGGCTTCGGTGTCGGTTGGTCATGGGGCGGCGCTGCCGTCACCGTCGATAACGCCGTTCTGCCTGAAGTGGTCATCGTCCCTGGTCTGCCGGCTGTTGTGCGGGAGGCGGCGTGATGCTGAATCCGCTCGACATGACAGGTCGGACGGTTCTCGTGACGGGAGCTTCGTCGGGACTGGGCCGCGAAGTCTGCGTGCTGCTGAGTGAACTAGGGGCCAAAGTGGTGCTGGTGGCTCGCAGCCCGGAACGGCTGGCCGAGACCGCCGCGCGGCTGTCGGGTACTGGTCATCGCATCGAAGCCTTTGATGTCAGTCAGGTGGACGCGATTCCGGAATGGATGAAGTCCATCGCGGCGCAGACCGGTCCTCTGTCGGGCGTGGTGCATGCGGCCGGAATTCATTTCACGGTGCCACTGCGAGTGCTGCAGCCCGCGAAACTCGATGACCTCATGCGCATCAACTTCGGAGCAGCCGTCGCGCTGACGAAAGGTCTGCGTCAGAAGGGCGTGCGAGCCGAACGCACAAGCGTCGTGTACTTCTCGTCCGTGATGGCCGTGGTCGGTCGTCAGGGCGTTTCCGCCTACGCCGCCAGCAAGGGAGCACTGGTCTCGTTGGCGATGTCGCTGGCTCTGGAACTGGCCAGTGAAGGCGTGCGAGTCAACTGCGTGGCTCCCGGTCATGTGCGGACCGAAATGGCCGAGAAAGCCGAAGAACTGCTGTCGGCAGAACAGATCAAGTCGATTGAAGACATGCACCCGCTGGGCCTGGGCGAACCGCGTGACGTGGCGAACGCAGTGTCGTTCCTGCTGTCTGACGCGAGCCGCTGGATCACGGGGCAAACACTGGTGATTGACGGTGGTTACACCATTCATTGAGCGGATGCAGGATCGAGACATGACAGCGCGATTGCTCATCATCGGAGCGGGTGGCTTTGGCCGAGAGATCCTCGCCTGGGCAGAGGACGTCGTTCGCGCGACGCCGTCTCCCGAATGGACGATCGGCGGCTTCCTGGATGCGAATCCGCAGGCGCTCAAGGCCTTCAATATCGACGTGCCGGTTGTTGGCGATCCGGCGAGCTACTTGCCGCAACCGAATGACCGCTTCGTGTGTGCCATCGGCGATCCGGCGACGAAGCTGCGAGTCTGTGAGGCTCTGCGCGGTCGTGGTGCTCAATTCATCAACTTGATTCATCCAACAGCGCTGGTCGGCCCGCGCTGTCAGTTGGGGACCGGTGCCATCCTATGTCCGTTCGCGGCGTTGACCGTCGATGTGACACTTGGCGACTTCGTGACTCTGAACCTGCGAGCGGGTGTCGGGCACGACGTACGCATCGGCGATGGCGCGACGTTGAATGCCTACTGCGACGTGACTGGAGCAGCGCGACTCGGCAAGGGCGTGTTCATGGGCAGTCATGCTGTCGTTGCCCCGAAGGCTGTCGTGGAAGACTTTGCTCGAATTGGTGCTGGCAGCGTGGTTGTGCGGCGAGTCAAAGCTGGCTCGTCCGTCATCGGCGTTCCAGCAAAACGAATTGATTTTGATACCGTGGCCGCGCCCGCTGAGAGCGCAAAGGCCGCCTGAATTATTAATGCAAGGAATTGCTATGAGTTCACCTACTCGCGATCAGGTCGCCAACTGCGTGCTGGCTGCAATTGATACGCTCAACCCGCAACTGGAACCCGACCGCCAGATCGAACGCAGCCTCACGGCGAAGTTGTTCGGTCGCGAAGCTCCGCTCGATTCGCTCGGACTGGTCAATCTGATCGTCACGGTGGAAGAGCAGCTTTCTGACGATCTCGATGTGACGATCACGCTGGCTAATGAAAAAGCGATGTCGCGTCGTACGAGCCCGTTCCGGTCGGTCGATGTGCTGATCGACTTCATCCTGGAAATGCTCAGTGACGAGGCGAAGGCAGCGGCATGAGTTCTGAACGCGTCATCGTCATCACTGGAACTCGCAAAGGCATCGGCCGGTATCTCGCCGAGAAGTATCTCGCAGCGGGAGATCGAGTCGTGGGATGCTCGCGTGACCCCAATGACCTGCAGCATGCGAACTATCGGCATCACTGCCTCGACGTGGCCGACGAAGATGGCGTGAAGAAACTCTTCAATGCGACGCGCAAAGAGTTCGGGCAGTTGGATGTGCTCATCAACAACGCGGGCATCGCGTCGATGAATCATTCGATGCTGACTCCGCTGTCGACGATTGAGCGCGTCTTGAGCACGAACGTGACGGGAACGTTTCTGTTCTGTCGCGAAGCCGCGCGGCTCATGCAGAAGAAACAATCTGGACGCATCGTCAACTTCGCAACGGTGGCCGTGCCCCTGAAGCTGGATGGCGAAGCGATTTACGCGGCGTCTAAAGCGGCTGTTGTCTCACTAACCGAGGTACTGGCCCGAGAATTCGCTCCGCTCGGTATCACCGTGAACGCCGTCGGCCCGACGCCCGTGAAGACAGATCTCATCCGCAATGTGCCCGAAGACAAGATTCAGGCGCTGTTGAACCGTCAGGCAATTCCGCGCTTCGGCGAGTACCGCGACGTTGAGAACGTGATCGACTTCTTCATCAGTTCTGCCAGCGATTTCATCACCGGGCAAGTGCTCTATTTGGGCGGGGTGTAGCTTTGTAGGTCGGACAATCCTGTCCGACAGCCGGACAAGATTGTCCGGCCTACTTGTGACGCTCGCCCGCACGGTCCACTTGTCGTTCTCGAACCTGTCTTCACAGGATCGGGCAACTCTGAGAATCTGTGGCCCTCACGCCTGTGTTATGGCCGGTCTCCGACCGAGCCACAAGATGCGACCGCAGGTCTTCCGAAGAGACTGCATGTGGCACAGGAGACCTCCGGTTACTGAGTGTGCAGTCAGGAAGTGATCATGCAAGAGGAAACAGGACTGTGGCGATCGGTGGGTGACATCGCTGCATTCTCGGCTATTAACTTGCTCCTGGCTCTGTTCAGTTTCATCGCTTCAGCCGTGCTGGAAAAAACCACTTTTCATGTTTGCCTGTGCTCCGTGCTGATCCTTGCATTTCTTTCGCCGGAGTGGCGAATCTGGAAAGTGATCACGCCACAGGCAAAAGAACGATGGCGATCGTTGGGCATGATCGCCGCAATTTCGATTGTTCACCTGCTCCTTCATGACCTCTGCACCATCGCCCCAAACCTGTGGGTCCCTCTACACACAGATAATATATACGCCGTGGCAGAAGTTCGGATGTGGTGGTTCTTCACTCAGATCCTTGCATTCCCTTTGGGTTGGATGCGTGATCTTCGAACGCCGCACTTTAATCCATGGCTGGCACTAGTGCCGAACAGCGTCCTGTGGGGCACAACATTGTACTTCGCCTGCAGGACGGTCCATCGTTATTGCTGCGGTCGGTCAAAGAACAGCATTCAGCGACCCACCAACCCGTCTTCACAGGATCGGGCAACTCTGAGAACCTTCAGCTCGCAGGCCTGAACCCAAACGGTTCGGCGCTTCGCGGGCTTGTGATTTACGCGACCTTCAGAGGATGGAACCTCATGACGTCCTGCATTGATTTCCTTCTGACCAGCTTTCGCTCACGCTCGGGTGCCGACGCCATTGTCTGGCGCGATCAGGCTTACAACTACCGTTGGCTCGCCGAACGTATCGGTCACTGGCAGGATTTTTTGATTCACAATGAAGTCACGAGCGGCACTGTGGTTGCCCTCGAAGCGGACTTTTCGCCGAACGCCGTGGCTCTGTTCCTCGCTCTGGCCGAAGCCGGTTGTGTGCTGGTGCCGCTGACGTCCGCAGTCGCAACGAAACGTACTGAGTTTCTGGAAGTTTCTCAGGCAGAAATTTCGATTGCGATTGATACTCAGGACGACGTGTCGGTGAAGCGGTTTGAGACCGTCGCTTCGCACGACATCTATCAAAAACTGCGAGGCGAGAAGCGGCCGGGGCTGGTGATCTTCTCGTCGGGTTCGACGGGCAAGAGCAAGGCGGCTGTGCATGACGTTGTACCGCTGTTGGAAAAATTCAAGACGCCGCGTCACGCGTTGCGCACGATTTCGTTCCTGCTGTACGACCACATTGGCGGTATCAACACGATGCTCTACACGCTGGCCAACGGCGGGTGCCTCGTGACGGTACAGGATCGCTCGCCAGATGCCGTGTTGCGAGCCGTTGATAAACACAAGGTCGAACTGCTGCCGACGTCGCCGACGTTCCTGAATCTGTGCCTGATCGGTGAAGCGTGGAAGCGACACGATCTCAGTTCACTGAAGACGGTGTCCTATGGCACCGAGCCGATGCCTGAGAGCACTCTACGCCGGTTCCACGAGCTGTTCCCGCACATCAACTTGCTGCAGACTTATGGCTTGTCGGAAGTGGGCATCCTCAGATCGAAGTCACGCAGCAGCGATTCACTGTGGGTGAAGCTCGGCGGCGACGGTTTTGATACTCGTATTGTCGATGGCATCCTGCAGATCAAAGCGCAGTCCGCGATGCTCGGTTACTTGAACGCACAAAGCCCGTTCACCGCCGATGGCTGGTACAATACTGGCGACCGCGTCGAAGTCGACGGCGAATGGATGCGCATCCTGGGCCGCGAGTCCGAGATCATCAACGTCGGTGGCGAGAAGGTCTATCCCGCCGAAGTGGAAAGCGTCATTCAGGAACTTCCCGCCGTGGCTGATGCCGTCGTCATCGGTGTGAAGAATCCGATCACCGGCATGATGGTGTGTGCGCGAGTGCAACTCCGTGAGTCAGTCGATCAGAAGGCTTTTATTGCGGAGCTGAAAGCTTACTGCCGTCAGCGTCTGCAGCCGTACAAAGTGCCCGTGAAGGTGGAGTTCATCGCCGAAAGCCAACACTCCGAACGCTTCAAGAAGATGCGCCGCGGGGCTTAATCGCCGCTACGATACCTGCAAGACAACTGTCACTCCTTAGCGAGTTCAAGTTCATGCAGGATCAGGACAAAACTGGGTGGTCACGGCGTCAATTCTGGCTGACGGTGCTGGTGGTGTGGGGCACGTTTCTCGTGTACTCGTTCTGCCATGCGCCGATCCCAGGGGCCAATGAGCCGCATTATCTGTGCAAAGCCAAGTACTACTGGCAGCCGGAGTGGTGCAACCGCGACCTGTTCCTGACGTCGTCCAATCCGCACCT
>CAYLTY010000150.1:0-20533 GCA_964386705.1 uncultured Planctomycetaceae bacterium | reverse complement strand
CTTACGCAAAATCAGCCGTCTCGTTTGCATTAGTCTGTGAGATTTCCGCGCTAAGTGAGGTCAACGCCGCGTCTGCAGCGCACCTACCCCCCAGAAAACTTGGAACCCGGTGCGAGCGGAAGCGTGATGCAGACGGTCGTACCGCCACTGACAATCTCTGCTTGAACAGGTCCGGCGCGGCGAAGATGCTGAGCCGGACTCATAACCTCAATCGTGCCCCCGTGCGCCGTGACGATCGCCTTGCAGATGGCCAGGCCCAGCCCTGTACCCAAAGGCGAGGAGCGAGCCGCATCGGCTCGGTAGAAGCGTTTGAAGACATGCGGCAGATGTTCGGGTGCAATACCGGGACCGGCATCGGAGACGACAACTTGCACATGCCGACTGCCGGATAGTACTTCTATTGCAATTTCGACAACTCCGCCGCTCGGAGTATATTTCACCGCGTTATCAACCAAATTCACGAAAACTCGGCGCAACCGCTGGCGATCACCGTCGATCCGAGCAACTTCCGTCGCCTGAAGCTGAAGAGTCACACTGTTCTGCTCAGCCCCAGACTGAAACTGCTGCACAACTTCTTGAAGCAGCTCATTCAAAACCAGCGGGGACTTCATCGGCGCTTCGACACCCGCATCTTCTCGGGCCAGTTCCAGCAACTGCGCCGCCAGGTTGCTCATGCGGTCAACGTCTTCTTTGAGACTGGTGAGCACGTTGCGATAAGCCTCAGGCGAGCGTTCGGTCCGCAGCGCCACATCCAGTTGAGTGCGCATCACGGCCAACGGAGTTCGCAACTCATGCGCGGCATCGGCGGTGAAGCGTTGCATGTCGTCGAACGCGCGATCGAGCCGGTTGATCATCTCATTCAGAGTATGAGCCAGTCGACTAAGCTCATCATCCACACCCGGAATAATTATCCGTTGCTTCAAGCGTTGAGCCGTGATGTCAGCCGCCGTCTCAGTGATGTTCTGAATCGGAGCCAGCAGACGACCCGCGAGCCAGTAACCACCACCCACAGCGAGCACGAGGATCAGCGGGCCGAACCAGGTCATAGCCTTGAGCAGTTCGCTTTCGACATCCCGCATCGGCTTAAGTGGAATACCCACCTGCAGCAGCAGCAATCCATACCGCGACTTCGCGGCTTGTCTCATCACGCGAAGCTCACCGAGCCCCTCAAGCCGCACCTCGGATGTTTCGAGTTCCGTCGGCCATGTTTCACTGGGACCGTTGATCCTCAAAGGCCGAGACTGCAACCGTTGACTGCGAAATAGCGGCGAACCATTCGTCTGCAGGATTTCAAACTCGTAGGATTGGTGTTCCGCAAACTCGGCCTGCAATTCCTTGAGCAAGTGTTCGCGGCTGTGCTCGCCGTTGACCTCCAGTTGCAGTTCGTGCATCTCTTCCGCGAGTTCAAAGTCCACGCGCGTTGAGAACCGACGTACAGTGAGCACAAACACCGACGCTCCGAACACGATGACCAGCAGAGCGACCATCATTCCATACCACAGCGTCATGCGCCAGCGGATGCTCCAGCTTCTCATGATGGCTCCCGCACGACATAGCCCACACCACGCACGGTGCAGATCAACTGCTTCAGACCCGACCGCTCGACTTTCTTGCGCAGTTGCATCACGCAGACATCAATGACGTTGGTCATGACAGTCGGCTCCTTCCAAACTTCCCGCGAGAGTTCTTCACGCGTGACCGTGCGGCCCGGTTGCTGCATCAGATACTCCAGCAGTTCAAACTCGCGCGGTGAGAGCACGATCTCTTCGCCCGCACGAACCACACGTCGCGCCAGCAGATCGACTTCCAGGTCATCCACTCGCAGCACGAAGTTGCGATGCGGCTGCCGACGTCTCAGCAGCGCTCGGATGCGGGCCAGTAGTTCGCCGAAGTCAAAGGGCTTGACGAGATAGTCATCCGCTCCGGCATCGAGTCCCTGAATACGATCCTGTACCTGATCGCGAGCAGTCAGCATCAGGACAGGAAACCGATGCCCGGCGCGACGCAGTTCCTTTAGGACCTCAACTCCGTCGCGTCCCGGCAGCATGCGGTCAAGCACCATCAAGTCCACGCTCTGCGTCGATGCCAGATAGAAACCCGCTTCCGCAGTTTCCGCGGTCACGACTTCGAACTGTTCTTCGACCAGCCCTTGCTTCAGTGCCTGCAGCAGCTTGCGCTGATCTTCGACCACCAGTATCCGTGCCATCTGCGATCCCTCTCTATGCCGAGAGTATGACGGTCTTGCATCTCACCGAGAATCGCTAGGAATGAGCCAACAATGAGTCTTTTCTCATGATCGAACGCGGCTTCTAGGCAGAACCGCGAGAGGCCGACAAATTGCGTGACGTCGGCTTCAAGCATGAGACGCCAGCTCGTGAGTGCCGACTTTTCAAAAGGGATTTCATGGTTGCCTCTCAAACTTCGCAGCGGCGCGGATTCACGCTGATTGAACTGCTCGTCGTCATCGCCATCATCGCCGTGCTGGTAGCGCTGCTGTTGCCCGCCGTGCAACAGGCACGTGAAGCTGCGCGTCGTGCTCAATGCCGCAACAACATGAAGCAGGTCGGACTCGCCCTGCAGAACTACCAGGAAACCACCACACGGTTTCCACCGATCTCAGTACTACCGGCCACGGTTACGTTCGAACCGTATTCGGCTCAAGCCCGCCTACTGCCGTACATCGACGGAGCCAACCTTGCCGATCTGATCGACTGGGACAAGAACACGGCCTTCACAGCGAGCCCGCTAGCAGCCAAGACACGCGTGGCCATCTACATGTGTCCGAGCGAGATCAACGATCGTCCGCGGCAGACACCGACGATGCAGCACTATCCGCTCAACTACAGCTTCAACGAGGGCACCTGGTTCATCTTTGATCCCGTGACGCGGGCTGTCGGTGATGGGGCGTTCGCCCCCAATCAAGCCTACGCGCCGCGAGACTTCACCGACGGTATGAGTAATACACTGGGCGCGGCTGAAACCAAGGCGTTCCAGCCGAACTGGTGGGATAGTAATTCCCCCAACACTCTGGGCGTCGCGCCTCCGTCGAGTACCGCAGCACTGGCGGCCTACTTTGGTGGCACGTTCGATTCGAACGGGCACACGGAATGGATTGAAGGCGACGTTCACGAAAGCGGTTTCACCACCACGTTCGGACCTAACACGTTCGTGCCGTATACGAGTGGTCCAATTACCTACGACGTCGATTTGACCACCATGCGAGACGGTGAATCCACAACCGTGCCGACTTATGCCGCGATCACGGCGCGAAGTTATCACGCTGGAAACGTCAACGTACTGATGATGGACGGGTCGGTGCGGTCGGTGGCAGACAATATTGCCCTCACGGTGTGGCGAGCACTCGGCACCCGCAGCGGTAGCGAGAACGCGACGCTGGAGTAGCAGCCTTCGAATCATCGCGCCGCCATCTTTGCGTGATGCGTAATTAGAGACTCCCGAATGAATAGGTGGAACACGATCTCATCGTGCTTGTAGCGCTGTCGCTCAAGGCACATAAAGAGCGTGTCCCACGTAATTCTTCAGGCAATTACGGGCACAAAGTTCAACCGAGTCTCAGATACGCGGCCCCGCAGATAATCGTTGTCGCCAATTCAATATCAATTGAAAAAGAAATAGCAACATGTCTCTGAATATGTCTTCCGTCAAGAATGTGGTCGTAGTCGCCATCTGTGTGGCGGCGTTGGTTGTGGTCGTCAGCTTCTTCTGGAAGCCGGCAACGCAGCCTGGCATGGACGCCGGACAGAAAGTGGTAGAAGCGTTTCTGGCCAGCATTCGCGAAGGTAAGCCGGAGCAAGCCTGGTCTGCCACAACCGCCGAGTTCAAGAGTGCCCTCGGCCAGGAAGCGTTCGTCCGAGCGGTCAAATCACGCCCGTATCTGCAAAAGCCCACGGAATTCTTCGCGGTCAACACGGTCACGATTCAGAACGAACAGCGTTCTGAATACATCTTCCGCGCACCGGACGGGAACGCGAAAACCAACACCCGAATCGTGCTCGGCCGTGAGAACGGTGAGTGGAAGGTCGATATGTGCCTGTGGCCCGACTGAGTCTTCGCGAGACGTTGTCGCCTTGCTACTCGGATTTCCTGATCATGCTTCGCACACCGTCCACAGAGACGAGTACACGAAAACCGATATGGTGAAATCCCAGATCCAGGCGACAACAATCGCGGTTGGCTGAATAGGTACGATACGGTGGGCCGTGATAGTAACCACCGCGAATAACTCGCTCGCGAGTCGGGCAGGCCAGCGGTCCAAAGGGATCAATTGCCGGCATATTGGCAAATTGTCGACCGGCGTGGGTGTCGTACCAGTCCTGACACCATTCCCACACATTGCCGTGCATATCAAACAGGCCAAATGAATTCGCCTTAAGCTGCCCAACAGCGTGCGGTGGCGCATCAGCACCAGCTTCATTTCCTGCTTGAAACGACGTCCAAGCAACTTGGTGCAGATCTTGATCGCTGTCGCCATTGGAGTGCCGCGACTCGGTACCAGCCCGACAGGCATATTCCCATTCGGCGTCTGAGGGAAGTCGATAACCAGTGCCCTCGCAAACCAGTTCATCGCTGGGTGAGTAACACAAGCTGTGGCCTTCATTCTCCGACAATCGACGGCAGAATAATACAGCATCGTTCCAGGATACCGTCTCCACAGGCAGATGCGACGTATCCTGCTTCTCAACAGTCTGACTCATCTTGCCGTGCGCCGAAAACGCTGCGGGATTATGCTGAATCACCGCCGCGTACTGCTGCTGGGTCACTTCGCACGTTCCCAAGTAGAACGGCTTAGAGATGACCACGCGATGTGGCGGTGACTGACTGTCAAAGCATAATTGCATATGACCGTCGTCGGGGAAGTAGGCACGAAATTCCGCTACGGATTCGAGTGTTGTACCGCGCGTATATTCGCCCGGTGGAATCAGCACGAACTTCACACCGACCGAGTTCGTCCACTCCACCGGCACGTCCAACTGCTTCGCCCAATCCGCCTGATGAAGCTGAGCCTGAGCCCTGTTGAAAGGCGCACTCGCAGACTTGGCGATCGGCACGATGGGCACTGTCGGCGGGACAGGTTCAACTTCAGACTTGGTTTCGACGGCGTTCTGGTCGGCCTCTGTCTTCACAACGGTTGGTGGGATGTCCTTGCGAGCTGGTGCAGACTCTCCAAAGGGATCGGCAATCAGAATTGCAGCCAGCAGCCCGATCACCGCCAGCACCACCCCGGCGTATCGTCTGCGTGACGCTGGCGACAGAAGCGACACCGGCGGGGATGTTGGCGCAGCAGCGAGGGGATCAGTCAGAGCGGCCAGCACCTCGGCAGCACTCTGGAAGCGGTCATCTCGGCGCTTCAACATCAGACGTTCAACAACAGCCACCAGCCACCCGGGCAGCGCGGAATTGAGTTCGCCAACTCTTGGGGAAGCCTGCTCAACAACCTGCCGCAGTAACGCGGCTGGCGAAGCGCCCTGAAACGCTTCGTGACCCGTGCAAAGCGCGTATAGAACAGTTCCGAGGCTAAATAAGTCGGCTCGATGATCGATCGGCAAACTGAGAGCCTGCTCGGGGGACAGATACTGCGGAGCGATGTTGATGTTTTCAACATTCACTCTCGCTTCGGTGACCACTCGGGTCATGCCGAAGTCCGTCAACTTCACTCGATACGAGCCCGGCCGCTCGTTCTGACCCGGAATCAACAGGATATTGGCCGGGCTAATGCCACCATGAATGACCCCGCGCTGATGCGCCGCTTCCAGGCCCGCGGTGATCTGCGTACCAAGGCTGATGATATCCTCGACCGCCAGGGGACCGGATGCCCGCAAGAGTTCCGCGAGCGACATTCCCGAAACGAGTTCCAGCACCACACGACATTGCGTGCTGGAGTCTTCCACTCCGTAGATCGCAACAATGTTTTCATGACGGAGCCCCGCGGCGGCATTGGCTTCACGCACAAAGCGGGTCCGCATGACCGGGTCGCGGGCCAGTTCCGGCGCGAGCACACTGACAGCGACATCGCGATTGGCTTTCGTATCCCGGCCTCGATAGACGATGCCAGTGCTGCTGACACGAAGCACGTCGCCCAGCTCGTAATGTCCCGCCTGCTGTGACGCAGAGCCCGGAGTAAGCGACTCCGCCGGGACCAGAGTGCCTGAACCATCGCGGACTGATGAATCCGGATCAATCAACTGGATAGGCACTTGAGCAGGCAGAAGCGGTTCGCTGTCAGAGACATCGCTGAGCAACGCATGCAACTCGCGGGACCACTGCGGAAAGCGAACGATGACATCACCGCGAAGCAGTCGCTCCCCGGCAGCACGACGCAGTTCAAGCTCAGCGCGAATGAGTTCACTCGCCAGGTGCAGTTGAATCGCAGTCGGGGCCGAGGCGACGAGAGCTTCCAAACGCGGCCGTTCGCCTCGCCGCCACGCTGCGATGAATTGATCGCACACGGCGTCGACCTGTTCCAGATCGGCCAGTCGTAAATCTTCATAAGCTGAGGGAACAGGCTCGGGGCCGGGATTGGTCGACATAGCCTCGGGATCAGGAAACCGGCGGGTCACAGCTCACGCAGACGCTTCCGCTGCGTCCAGTCGCAGTTGCCAGCGAGTGCGAATGATAATCAACTTGCGTTCAACAGTGCGTCGCGTGCAACCGAGCGTCTCGGCAATTTCGGACGTATCGTAGTAGTTCTGCAGCTTGAGCTACGCGATGTCACGCAACTGCTGGTCTTGCAACGATTCCAGCAGTTGATCGCACAGGTCGGCAAACTCAGCCGCGAATTCTGGAAGTCGGCAATTGGCTGGAGCAGTTGGCGAGTTGCCTCGATCAGGTAGCGACCTCATTGCGAACCTCCGGGTGTGTTCCCTCTGAGAAGTCCGGCGAGTTGGGGTTCTTTCTGGAGCAATGGGACGCGGAGCTGAAAGGCTCGAAGTTCGAAGTTCAACAAGGATCGATGCGCCAACGGCTGGACCAGCCGATCCAAGCCGCTAAGCAAGCGACCTCAGATGATGCAGCTCAGGCTGCAAGCCACGTTTCGGAAGCAGCGGGCTACTTTCACGCTGCCGCCAAAACGGTGCAGACCATTCAGGTGGGTAAGGGCTAGCTCAGGCAATGCTGCAGGCGCCCCGTGGCGGACGCGTCTTGAGGCCGTCCCTCACAGGCTGAGTCACACCAGCCTAATTCACTTTGAGAAGCGCTCACGCCGTTGGCGTTGAGGTTAAACAACTCTCTCTCACTCCAAGAATCAAGCTCTGCTCAGCGAACCAAGGCGAGACGCCTTGGCCACGGCAGAGTCAGTAACTCTGCGCGCCTGCCACTTGCTACAGTCTTCTCAGTCGTTCGCTCCCGACAAACTGGTTCGCGAAGTGCAAAGAGGACGCCGCATGTGGAACTCGTTGAGACGTTGTCTGTTCGTGGTGCTGGCCGGGGCTTCGAGTTCGGTGTTCGCTCAAGCGGTGCCGACGGATCAAGAGGCCGCAATTCGCGACGGCTTGAAAGAACTCAACACCGAGATTGAAACGCTCTTCGAAAAAACCGCGAAGATTCAGAAGATCGATGCGCGGCTGCGAGCGGACATTGCCGTGTATGCCAAGGGCGTCGAATGGTGCCTGCAGCATGAAGAGTTCTTCGTGCCGAAGAACAGCAAGGACGGCAAGACACCGTATGGAAAACTTTGCCTGGATGCGATCAAGGCCGGTAAGGCTCGCGTGCAGGAATTGGCAAGCGGCAAGCCTGGCTGGGTCAACAAGACGGGAGCGACGATTCGCGGTTACGTGTCGCGCGTCGATGGCTCCGTGCAACCGTATGCACTGCTGCTGCCGAAGAACTTCGGCGAGGCCAAGTCTGCTCAACGCTGGCCGCTGCATCTGGTGCTGCATGGCCGCGGGGGCGAACGCAACGAAGTGCGATTCTTCGCCGAGCATGACAACAAGCAGCCCAAGCAGGACGTCACCTGGATTCAACTGGATGTCTTTGGTCGCACCGACAACGCCTATCGCTGGGCCGGTGAGACGGATGTCTTCGAAGCCCTGAAGGATGTCACTCGCCGCTATCGAATCGATGAGCAACGCATCACGCTACGAGGCTTTTCGATGGGTGGTGCGGGGAGCTGGCATCTCGGATTGCATCATCCGTCGGAATGGTCATCCGTCGGACCGGGTGCGGGCTTCATCGACTTCTACAAGTATCAGAAGCAAACGGCCCTGCTGCCCGAGTACCAGCACAAGACGCTGCGCATCTATGACTCAATCGATTACGCGCTCAACATGGCCAATGTGCCGGTTTGCACCTACGGCGGTGAATTGGATGAACAGCTCGTCGCCAGCACCGCGATGGTCGAACGTGCCAAAGAGCTGAACGTCCCCAGCAAGCTGCTGATCGGGCCGGGGGTGGGTCACAAGTTCCATCCCGACACCGAGAAGGAATTCATGGCGTGGCATCTGGAGCGATCCGAAGCCGGGCGAACTCCTTATCCGGGCGCCAAGTCGATCCGCTTCATCACTCACACGCTGAAGTACAACAAGTGCGAGTGGCTCACGATCGAGGAACTGGAACAACACTATGAACCCACGACGGTCGAAGGCGGAGTCGCCAGCGGGTTACTTGGCTTGAAGACGAAGAACGTCGCGGCGTTGCAGATCGCACGTGACATTGCGGACGACGTGGAACTCGATGGCCAGAAGTTCGAACTGCAAAGCGCGGCCGAGAACCTGCTGCCGGGCGTGTACTTCGTAAAAGAGAAAGGTAAGTGGGAAGCGCTCGACTACAACGAGTCGATCAGCTTTGCCCGCAACCCCAGCTTGCGGAAGCGGCACAATCTTCAGGGACCGATTGACGACGCGTTCATGGAGCCGTTTGTCTGCGTGAAGCCAACCGGCAAGTCAGTGACGGCGGAACATCAAGCCTGGGCCAATGCGACGCTCAGCCGCTTCGATCGCGAGTTCAGCAAGTGGATGCGCGGCAAGATCCGCGTCGTAGACGATACCCAAGTCAGCGAAGACGACATCGCCGACAAGAACCTGATTCTGTTCGGCGATCCGAAGTCCAACGGCGTGATGAAGCGGGTCATCGAGAAGTTGCCGGTCGTGTGGAAGGACAACGTCTTCGAGGTCGCGGGCAAGACTTATGACGCCAAAACGCACGGTGTGTGCTTCATCTATCCGAACCCGTTGAACCCGTCGCGATACGTCGTCGTGAACTCGGGGCACACGATGCACGACAAGGACTTCAAGGCGTCGAATGCCTGGCTGTTCCCAAAACTGGGCGACATCGCAGTGGTCAATCTGAAGGATGAGTCCACCGTCTGGGCCGGTCTGTTCGACGAAGACTGGCAGCTCAAACCCTGATTATCACTCGCTCCCAAACTCTGTTTGGGAGAGCCCCTTCGGAAGCTCTGCTTCCAGCGTTGGCGATTGCGGATGATCGCGTTGCTCGTGAAGCAGTTTTTAATGTCCGAAGGACGTTGTGTGGGATGAAAATGGGATTGATCTGAGTCGAGAAGCGAGGGTCGATGCTCAATGGCACTTCGAGTCCGAGAAGCAGTTTGACCTGGAGGGGACAAGTGGTTGAAGTCGGCGTTGGTGGAGTCAGCGCGAGGTGCCGCACGGACGAAAGACTGCTACTTCGAGTCGCAATACTCGCGCTTGGCCGCGCGACGCGGAGCCAATCGAGCGGCGATCGCCGTGGCTCATAGCCTGCTGACCGTGATCTACCATGTACTGTCCGACCCTGCGTGCGACTACCAAGATCTAGGAGTGAGCTACTTCGATGAGCTGAATCCAGTGAGACAAGTGAAGCATCTGGTTAAGCGACTCCAAAGCTTGGGCTACAGCGTCGCACTCACGCCCAAGACGGCCAGTTGAACAGATTCGTCGTCCCCCGTTCGCGTCCACTCAACAGCAGCTCAAGTCGCTGCCCCGCTCACCCTCTGCGCCGTCGCCTTCCAATACCGCAAGGATTTTCGGGGCAGAGCTTCCGAACGTGCGTTCCCAAACAGAGTTTGGGAGCGAGTGAAATGAACCTTCGCACGTGCTACCCGGCTTCAGAAAGATCCTGAGGCAGGCGGTCCATTTCCTCGCGGACCTTGCTCAAGCCGAAGCGGCACATTTCGTAGTCTTCGCTGAGTCGACGCAGCACGGGCGCCTCTTCCCCGTACGGCTCTTCGTCGAACGCGCTGGCCATGAAGTAGGAGTGCTTGCCGGTGCGTTCGTAGTCGATCAGATAGTCCTTACGGTCCGATGATTTCAACCGCGAAAGAGCTTCCGGATACACGCCGCACCAGAAGAGGGTGTAATCCCCGATGTGACGCAGGATTTCGCGCTTCGGCTTGGCGTTCCGATGGTCGGCTTCCTGCAGCAGGTCAGCGACTTCATTGATGCGCCGGCCTTCGCTGTCACGGTACTTGTAGACCGTGTCGCCGCGCGTGAACCGCACGAGCATCTCAACGAGGTAGTCCGTGAGCGCGGGATCTGCGACACCGAGATCCACCTGGAAGGTGTGCTCTGTGAGAGCCGCGAACATGCGCCGCAGCGCATCTTCGCCTGTGACGAGAGGAATCATCATCCCTCCTGACATCAGGAAGCCGGGTGAGTGACAGCTCAAACAAGTTGAGTTTGTCGTCCTTGATCCGTCTGCGTGGCACTGACCTTTGGCCTTATCGGCTCGCGCCAGGTCCACTCTCATGTCAAACTGCAGCCTAATCGGCGAGATGCACTAATTCGCAGGTTCTTCGATTGAGCACAATACCAGTCTACGAAGCAAACCACGTTCCACGTTTGCGCCAACCCGCCACGTGCAACCATTCATCCGCTGGCCGTCAGCATCACTGCTCAGCGGAGGAAGCAGCCTAAGTCGCAGCCTGAGGTGTGAACCCTGCGCGGGGAGTCGATTGTCGAATTTATCCGGGGCTCGCCTGCAGCGTTCCGGTTCGTTGAGCAGAGGCTGATGACCGCAATTCGAGCGCTGCGGCGTCTGGCGTCACAGACCCCACGTTGACACATTTTGAATGTGGTCGGATACTGTGGTGTGCTCTGCATTTAGGGCAACCCCTCCGCGCTCTGACTGAATTCTGATTGAGTTGCTGATGACTGACTTTTCGTCTTATGCCAATACATGGGCAGACCGTGCCCGCAAGGCCTCACGGCAACTCGTCGTCGCGTCGGGTGAGCAGAAGAACCGCTGGCTGCTGGCGTCTGCGTCCGCTCTGCGGGAAAGCAAAGCTGAGATTCTGGCTGCCAACCTGCTGGACGTTGAAGCCGCTGCGACCAATGGTTTGAACAGCGCTCAGGTCGACCGCTTGAGGTTGAATGACAGCCGTCTGGAAGGAGTCGCTCGCGCACTGGAAGAGATCGCGGCGCTGCCTAATCCGATCGGCGAAGTTTTTGAGAGCACCGTGCGGCCGAACGGACTGCTCATCAACAAGGTCCGGGTGCCTTTGGGAGTTGTGTTCTTCATTTACGAGTCTCGTCCGAACGTGACTCCTGATGCAGCGGCCATCTGCGTGAAGAGTGGCAACGCGGTCATCCTGCGCGGTGGCAAAGAGGCCTTGAACAGCAATCAGGCGTTGCATCGTGTTCTGGTGAAGACATTGGAAGCTGTCGGGCTGCCGAAGGATGCAGTGCAACTTGTCGACACGACGGACCGCGAAGCGGTCGGCGCGTTCCTGAAGCTCGGCAACAAAATCGATGTCACCATTCCGCGCGGCGGCCGTTCGTTGATCGAACGCGTGACCTCGGACGCGACGATGCCAGTCATCAAACACTTCGACGGCAACTGTCATGTGTATGTGGACGCCAGCGCCGATCTGGAGATGGCTCTGAAGATCCTCATCAACAGCAAGTGCCAGCGTCCGGGTGTGTGCAATGCGACTGAATCGCTGCTGGTGCACAAGGACGTTGCTGCGCAGTTTCTGCCGACCGCCGGTGCCGCGCTGCAGTCAGCGGGTGTTGAAATTCGAGCGTGTCCGCGGACTCGCGAAACGGTCTCCAATGCGAAGCTGGCCACCGAAGAAGATTTCCGGACCGAGTTCGCGGAACTGATTATCTCGGTGAAGGTGGTCGATAGCGTTGGTGAAGCGATTGCGCACATCAACGAATATGGGTCACACCATACCGACGCGATCGTGACGACCAACCTGCTGGCGGCGAACCAGTTCGCGACGGAAGTGGACTCCGCAGCGGTGCACATCAACGCCAGCACGCGGTTCAATGATGGTGGAGAGTTTGGACTCGGTGCGGAAATTGGAATCAGTACGGACAAGTTTCATGCGCGGGGACCGTGCGGCCTGCGTGAACTGACAAGTTACAAGTATGTCGTGCACGGCAACGGGCAGGTACGCGGTTAATCGAGCAGGACCGGGCACAGGATGTTGCGAGCCGGTCTTGAGAGTGGATGAAGTGGACTGACATAAAGGCGCCACGGATGGCAGATGTCTTAAGTCAATCAGAAGTCGAATCGCTGCTGTCAGCTATCGACCCCAGTGCTCAGCCGAATGCGGTCGTCACGCAGCGAGGCGGAGACGCCGGGCTGACGGTGTACGACTTCAAGCGCCCGGAACGCGTGAGTAAGGAGCAGATGCGCGCCTTGCACGCGTTGCACGAAGCGTTCAGTCGCGAGTTTGGTGCTGGCTTGAGTGCGATGTTGCGCACCATTTGCGAAGTGAAGCTCATCAGCGTCGACCAGCTGACCTACAGCGAGTTTGTGTTCAGTCTCGAAAACCCGACGTGCTTCAACCTGATTGAGTCGCGCGGGCTCGAAGGACATATCATTCTGGATCTGAATCCGTCGATCGTCTTTCCGATCGTGGATCGACTGCTGGGCGGCGGCAAGGACACCAAACATCAGAACTCGCCGCAACGACCGCTGACCGAGATCGAACTCCGCATCGCATCGCGCATCACGACACTGGCCCTGCGAGCTCTGGAGAATGCCTGGAGCAACATCTGCAAGCTGCAGTTGCAGGTCGCTCAGATAGAAAGCAACCCGCAGCTGGTGCAGATCGTGCCACCGAACGAAGTGGTGGTGCTGGTCAGCTTTGAAATCACCATGGCGGAACGTCGCGGCATTCTGAACCTGTGCGTGCCGTTCAATACGATTGAGTCGCAGGCGACCAAGCTGACATCGGACAGCTGGCTGGCTTACAAACGGAAGTCACAGGACCCGACGCAGAAGATCAAAGTGGAAACTGGCCTGTCGCGCGCCACAGTCGAGCTGGTCGTGCGAATGGCAACTACCAACCTGACCACGGCTGATGTGATGGGGCTTGAGAAGGGTGACGTGATCATGACGGATCACAAAGCCGCCACAGGCGCCGAGATCCTTATTGAAGGCCGCCCGGTGTTTCGAGCTTCACCGGGCGTCTTCAAAGGGAAGAAAGCCATTCGCGTTGGCGCACAGATCAAGTCGCCCAAGACGCTCGTAGAAGAGCAAATTGCGAAGAACAACAAGTAGCGTTGTGACCTCAGACTGACTGTTCCGCCCTGCGGCCGACAACCGGGGCTGTCGAAATTACTTCTTCGTCTGATGTGTGGCTGTCACCAATCCACCTGCGATCTTGCCGACTTCGGACAACACAGCCTCGCGCGTGCCGCCTTTTTCGAGGGCGTCCAACTGCTTGACGATCGCCGAGCCGACGATGACGCCGTCCGCAACGTTGCGCAGAACATCGACCTGATCGGGCTTGCTGATGCCGAATCCGACCGCCAGGGGCAGTTTGGTCTGCTGTCGCAGCCAGGAGAGCTGTTCGAGCAGTTCCGGAGGCAACTGGTCGCGGACGCCGGTGATGCCGGCAATCGAGATGCAGTACACGAAGCCGCTGGCCGCGTTGAGAATCTTGATCGCGCGGTCGCGTGGCGTGGTCGGAGCGATCAACTGCACCAGATCCAGGCCGTTCTTCTTCGCCAGAGCGGCCGCTTCAGAAGCTTCGTCGGCAGGCAGATCGGGAATAATGAGTCCTGCGAAGCCCACTTCAGCCGCGTGGGCCATGAAGGCATCCACTCCCCGGCGGAAGAGCAGGGCGTACGAGACCATTCCGACGAGTGGCGGCAGTTCCGCCGTCTTCAAACTAGCGACTCCGGTGAAGATGTCTTCCACCTTGAGCTTGCGGTTCAACGCTCGCGTATACGACGCCTGAATCACCGGGCCGTCGGCGATCGGGTCACTGTAGGGAAAGCCAACTTCAATCAGATCGACTCCGCGTTGAGCCAGTTCCTGGATCAGCGACAGCGTCATAGCCATATCGGGATCACCGGCGGTAATAAACGGCATGAAGGCGAGTTGTCCCGCCTGCTTCAGCTTCGCAAAGGTTTGGGAGATACGAGAGGAATTCGTCACGGTGGCTCCGATAAGTGATGGACGCTCGATGGCATTCAAGGTCGTAAGTGGATGGCAAAAGCGCTGCTAACCGAGGTCGCGACCGAGCAACCGGGCCACTTCGTAGACATCTTTATCACCTCGCCCCGACAGGCACACCACGATGACTTCCTGCGGCGAGCGACGTTTGGCGGCTTTGAGGGTGTGAGCGATCGCGTGTGAGCTTTCCAGCGCCGGCAGAATGCCTTCGAGTTTTGCCATCGTCTGGAAAGCGTCGAGAGCTTCTTTGTCCGTGATGCTCACGTAGTCCACCCGCTTGGAATCCTTCCAGTAACTGTGTTCAGGACCAACGCCGGGATAGTCCAATCCTGCAGAAATTGAATGGACATCCGCGGTCTGGCCGTCGCCGTCCTGCAAGACATAGCTGTAACTGCCGTGCAGAACTCCCTTTACGCCGTGCGTGAGCGTGCTGGCGTGATCGCCTGGCTGCGGGCCTCGCCCACCCGCTTCAACGCCGGTCAGATTGACCCCCTTGTCGTCGACGAAGGGGAAGAACATGCCCGCCGAGTTCGAACCACCGCCGACGCAGGCAATCACTTCATCCGGCAGGCGTCCGACGATTTCCTGGCACTGGCGGCGAGCTTCGCGGCCAATGACAGACTGGAAGTCGCGAACCATCATCGGGAAGGGGTGCGGGCCGACGACGGACCCGATGATGTAGTGCGTATTCTGAACCGAACCCATCCAATCGCGCATGGCTTCGTTAATCGCGTCCCGCAAGGTTCGCGAGCCGCTGGTGACAGGTCGCACCTCGGCGCCCATCATTTTCATATTGAAGACGTTCAACTTCTGGCGGCGGACGTCTTCTTCACCCATATATACGACACATTCGAAGCCGAAACGCGCACAGGCAGTGGCCGTGGCGACTCCATGCTGGCCAGCTCCGGTTTCGGCAATGACCCGCTTTTTGCCCATACGGCGAGTCAGCAGCACCTGCCCCATGGTGTTGTTGATCTTGTGGGCGCCGGTGTGATTCAGGTCCTCACGTTTGAGGTAAATCCTTGCGCCACCACAGTGTTGCGTCAGGCGCTCAGCGAAATAAAGCGGATTGGGACGCCCGACGAACGTCGACAGCAGGCCATCCAGCTCCCGTTGAAATTCGGGGTCTTGTTTGGCTCGAGCGTATTCAGCCGTCAGCTCTTCGAGGGCGTGCATCAGCGTTTCAGGAACAAATCGGCGTCCGAATTCGCCAAAACGGCCTAAATTGTCCGGAACCTGACTGGTCGCGGCACCGGTGGTGGTCGTCGTAGACATGAGTTCTTTCTGCAGGAGTAACACGAATTTCGCAGTAAATCAGCCGCGAAACGCGTCTCGCCAAGAGCCATTAGGCGGGAACGGTCATTTTAGAACGGTCAGGCAGCGCGGCCAAGCAACGGCTGGCAGCCAGATGTGAACGGACAGCCGCAAAGTCGCTGGGTTCGGCAGTCCTTATCCAGTTTGACTGACCGGCCCTAGTTTTGATTCTGACGTTAATGCCGACTGCTCCGATTGAACGCTTCGGACACGGCAAGACGATCCTACCTTTGCAAATGCGCTGCGGGCACAGGACAGGACTTTGCCGCAACCGTTTGCGGAAACCAAGGATGGTTCGCATTATGAGAACGAATTGGTACACGCGTTTGAGAAGCAAGGCTCTAACCGCCCTCGCGCTGGCGATTAGTTCCCAAGCGGCGTTGCCGACGGCGTTCGCTCAAGACGCCGCTCCAGCCAGCAAGGTCGGGGATCTGATCTCCGAAGTGGTCAGCGCGGAAACCGAAATTCAAGTCCCTCTGCGTCGCGCCAAAATCATTCGAACGAAGAAGGACGTCATTCGAACCGCCGTGGCTGATCCCACGATCGTCGAATTCGTGGCGTTCGGACCGCGTGAAGTGTCCTTCATTGGCAAGACGACTGGCAGCACGACCGTCGCGATCTGGCTGGGTGACAAAGAGAATTCGCAGGTGCTCAGTCTGCTGGTGACGGTCACCAAGGACGACGCGGTTGATGATCAGCGGCGTATGGAGTACGGCGAACTCAATGTGATGGTCAACGAGCTGTTTCCGAACAGCCGCGTTCAGTTGATCCCAGTCGCCGACAAGCTGATCGTGCGCGGCGAAGCTCGTGACGAAGAAGAAGCGGTCAAGATCATCGGTATCGTGACCGAGCGTGCTTCTGCTGGTTCCAATAGCCAGTCGAACCCGTTCAATGCGGGCGATGCGGCCAAGCCATTCCCGGATGCGTCGGAACTGCCGCAGACTCAAGTCATCAACATGCTCAAGGTGCCGGGCGTCAAGCAGGTGTTGTTGAAAGTCCGCATTGCGGAACTGAAGCGATCGGCGTCTCGCGAACTGGGTGCGGACTTCGACTTCAACATCAAGGAATTCATGCTGAAGAGCACCTTGGCCGGTGGTGGTAACATCATGGCGTCGGGGACTTTCAAGGACGGCAGTTTCAACCTGGTCCTGAAGGCTCTGGTGAAGAACGGCTCGGCGAAGATTCTGGCTGAGCCGAACCTGGTGACGCTGAGCGGCAAGCCTGCCACGTTCCTCGCGGGTGGAGAATTCGCTGTGCCGACCGTTGTGGGCGTTGGCGGTGCTCAAGCTGCGACGACGTCCTTCAAAGGCTTCGGTACCTCGATCTCGTTCACGCCGATGGTGCTGGATAAAGATCGCGTACGTCTGGAGGTGCAACCGACCTTCAGTACGCTGAATCGTCAGAACGCGGTGAACGGTGTGTTCGGTACAGATACGCGAACAGTGACAACCACCGTTGAAATGCGCGAAGGCCAGGTGCTTGCGATCGCCGGTCTGTTGCAGGAACAACAGCGAGGAGATGTCACAAGCCTGCCTTTATTGGGTGAGATTCCTTATCTCAACGCTCTGACCTCAACGAAGGCGATCGGCCGCGATGAGACTGAGTTGCTGATTCTAGTCACTCCCGAGCTGGTGCATCCGCTGGAACCAAATCAGGCGCCGACGATTCTGCCCGGCATGGAAGTGACCGAGCCGCACGACCTGGACTTCTACATCTACGGCGACATTGAAGGCCGACCGGATTGCCATCATCGCAGCACGGTGTGGCCGCTCTACAAGAGCCGTCTGAAACGTTGTCAGGACGTAGAAGCACAAACCAAGTCGTCGAACTACTTCTTCAGCGGCAAGCATGGGTTCTCAGATTGATTCCGAACCTGAAACCTCAGCAAAGAAACCCACTTATCTGAAACAGCTCTGCCGATTCTGGCGAGGAATGAAACATGTCTCGGTTAACCGATTACGTTGCTTGTCCGATGGCCTGGTCGGTGCTGACCCTTGGACTCGCTGGGGGATGCTCTCACTGTGAACGTTGCCAGTACATGGGTGACATTACGCCCAAGCCGCTGGGGGCACTGAGTGATCCCGTCTGGCAGCAACAGGAATCTAACGCTGAAGCGTCTGACTTCATCATTCACGAACATGAATGGGTCGGAAACTCGGCGTTGCTGAATCAGGCTGGCAAAGAGCACGTCAATCAGGTTGCCGCTCGAGCCAATGTCCACCGTTATCCGATCGTGATCGAGGCTTCGACCAAGACGTCTCGTGACGACACGCAGTACTTCTATCCGGTGCATGGCGACAAGGAACTGGATGCCCGTCGCCGCGAAATCCTGGTGGAAGCGCTGCAACTGCTGGGAGTGCCAGACGCGGATGAACGCGTCGCAGTGGGAACCGCGTACGCTCCGGGCTTCAATGGATTCGAAGCACAGAGTGCTTACGGACAGGCGTTCTCAGGTCGCGGGGGTACCGGCGGTGGTGCGGGCGGTGGCGGTGGCAGGTTCTAGGCCTGCTGGTCGATGGTTTGCGAATCGCGGTCTGCATGCAGCAAGGAGGCTGGCATGAAGTATGGTGTTTTGATTCGCGGGGCTGGTTGTCTCGTACTCGCCCTGTGTGTCGGTTGTTCTGGACCGACGATGAAGGGGTTCGCTCAGAAGGTGACTCCCAAGAAGGGTCTCAACCCGCTGACGGTTAAGAAGAACAGCGAACTCGAAACGAAGTTCCACCTGGCTCAGGTTCGTGAGCAGGAAGGTGAACTGCACAAGGCCGAGGAAATGTATCGCGGTCTGATCGCCGCCGATGCGAGCAACGGCGATTACCATCACCGTCTCGGTGTTGTGCTGTGCCGTGAAGGGAAGGTTGACAAAGGGCTGGAATCACTGCGGCAGGCGGACTCTCTGAAGCCCGATCAGCCTGAGATTCTGAACGACCTCGGCTATGCGACGATGATGGTCGGCAAGTTCGATCTGGCCGAGCAGGTCTTCGCGATGGTGCTGGAGATCGATCCTCAGAACGAGCGCGCCATCAACAATCAGGGCATCGCGCTTGGCATGTCCGGACGCTACGACGAAGCGTTTGCGAACTTCCGGCGTGTAAAGTCAGAAGCCGAGGCGCTCTCAAACCTGGGTTATGTCGCGATGCAGACGGGACGCCACGACTTCGCGGTCGATTGCTACAGCCGTGCTCTGCGACGCGATCCGGAACTCCGTTCCGCAGCCGAAGCGATGACTCAACTGGCGGACCTCGATCATCAGATTGCGCAACGCAAGATGATCGCCAACGGCGGTGAGACTCCGAGACCGGATTCGATCCAGCGTGTAGGCTTCAAGCAGCAGGTTCCAACCAGCAAAGCCAAACGCTAGTTCTTCAGAGTGACCGTAAAAAAACGACATGCGGAGTCGGAGGCCCTCGACAGGTTCCCTGACTCCGCATGTTTGTTTTACGGCACTATCTTGATGGCAGATTGCTCAGACCAGCAGGCCTTCGAAGCTGATGTCGTACTTCTTCATCTTCTTGTAGAGCGTCGTGCGGTTGATACCGAGTGACGCGGCGGTCTTCTGACGGTTCCAGCCGCATTGCTCCAGCGTGTTGAGGATGATCTGGCGTTCGGGCTCTACCATGGCGGTCTTCAGCGAGTTCGCCGAACCCGGCACTTGCACCAGCGTACGATGCGGATCTTCGCGACGCAGGCAATCGGGCAGATCGTCGACGCAGATCACTTCGGCCTTAGACAGCACGACAGCGCGTTCCACCACGTTGACGAGTTCGCGAACATTGCCCGGCCAGGTGTAGCGTTGCATCGCCTGCAGAGCGGCATCATCGAAGCAACGCACGTGCTTGCCGTTTCGCTCGTTCATCTCGCCGAGATAGTGCTCAACCAGCAGCGGGATGTCGCCGATGCGTTCACGCAGTGGCGGCTGCGTCAGAGTGATCACATTGATGCGATAGAAAAGGTCCTGACGGAACTTGCCCTGCCGAACGAGTTCTTCGAGATCTTCGTTCGTCGCGAGGATCAGCCGCAGGTCGACCTTGAAAGTCTTTGTTCCGCCGACCGGTTCAAACTCGCGGTCCTGCAGGACACGCAGCAGTTTCACTTGCAGGCTCGGCGACGCCGTCGCGATTTCGTCCAGGAAGATCGTGCCGCCGTCAGCCTGCAGGAACTTGCCTTCTTTGTCGTGGCTGGCACCGGTGAATGCTCCGGCGACGTGTCCGAAGAGTTCGCTTTCCAGCAGAGTGTCCGGCAATGCACCGCACGCCACTTCGACGAACGGCTTATCGCGGCGGGTGCTCAGCTGATGAATGGCTCGAGCGGTCATCGTCTTACCGGTGCCGCTTTCACCGAGCACCATCACGGTGGCTCGCGTGTCGGCGACGCTGTCGATCAGATCGAACATCTTCTGCATCTTGTAGTCGCGACCGACGATGTTCGAGACGCCGAAGCGTTGATCCAGTTGCTTACGCAGCGTCTTGTTCTCTTCCACGATGAGGCGTTGGCCGAGAGCTCGCTGAATGGCGAGGTTGAGTTCGTCATCAATCACCGGCTTGGTGAGATAGTCGAACGCGCCGAGACGAATGGCTTCGACGGCGCTCTCGATCGTGCCGTATCCGGTCAGCATGACGATTGACGTGTCGGGACACTCTTTCGTCGCCCATTCCAGCAGGTGGAAGCCGTCTTTGTCCGACAGGTTGACGTCGCAGATCACGACTTCAAACGGATACTCGCTCATGCGGTCCATAGCCTGCTGGCATGTCAACGCAGTCTCGGTGCGATGGCCCAGACTGAGGAGGTAGTCGGCCATGGCTTACAGAATGTGCTTGTCGTCGTCGACGTCCAACAGGGACCCGTGTACGGGCTTCAT
>CAYLTY010000149.1:20448-20744 GCA_964386705.1 uncultured Planctomycetaceae bacterium | reverse complement strand
ATCCCACTGACGACAACCGCCCCGCGCCGCGGTGGCGGGGTGTGGGGGGGGGGGTGTGGGGCGACGTTACCTTTCGGTGGCTGAATCTCTTAGTCCCTGCCCTCTAGCTAAGTTTGGAAGTTCTACTCTGCGGTTAATTCTGGCCTCAACGGATGCCCTTTCGGGCCGCCGGCGGCGTTAACACATTGTTATCAACTGACGGTGAGTGAATTGGCCCCACCCCCCCCCCCCCCCAACCCCCCCCCCGGGGGCGGGGGGCGCGGGTATGTGGGGGGTTTTAGGCGAGTAAAAAACGC
>CAYLTY010000149.1:0-20438 GCA_964386705.1 uncultured Planctomycetaceae bacterium | reverse complement strand
TTTGATCATCTGACTGGAAGTGAGTTCGCCCCTCACCCCCAGCCCCTCTCCCCGCACGCGGGGCGAGGGGAGCGAGTGTATGTGGTGGTTTTCCGGCTAGTACATCGAGCAGGCGTTTTCGCTGCTGTGGCAATCCTGTCCGACTGCCGGACAAGATTGTCTGGCCTCATTGCCGCGCTAGTCCAAACACGTGCTAGGCCGCGACCAGCTGAGGTTCGATGACGGCTTCTTCCATGGCGATGACTTCATCGACCAGACCCAGGTAGTCGGCTGCTCCGGGGCACTTCGGGGCGTAGTCAAAGATCGACTGACCGAAGCTGGGTGATTCAGCCAGCTTGATGTTGCGGCGAATGCGCGTGGAGAACAGCTTGGCGTTCGCCCACGGTGCGTCTGGCTCGCTGCGAGACAGGAAGTTTCCCAGATCGTCGCACACGTCATTGGCCAGTCGCGTTCCTGTTTCGTACAGGCACAGGATGATGCCGCTGACCTTCAGATCGCGGTTCAGGCGTCGGCTGACGAGTGCCGTCGTCGAGAACAATTTCGACAGGCCCTGCAACGCGAAGAAGTGTGGCTGCACGGGAATGAAGACTTCCTTCGCGGCGGTGAGTGCGTTGATCGTCAGCACACCCAGCGATGGCGGGCAGTCCATAACGACGTAGTCGTAAGTTTCGCTGCTGGCGAGTTCCTTCAGGGCTTCGCGCAGGATGACCTCGCGCACGGGCGAGTCAACCAGTTCCATCTCAGCGGCGGCGAGGTCGATGTTCGACGGTGCCAGCCACAGGTTCTTGGAAACGAGTTGCCGCACAGCCTGCAGGTTCTTTCGCTGTGCGAACACGTCGTAGATCGTGGGCATATTGCCATCGGCATCGACACCCAGATGGATCGAAGCGTGACCTTGAGGATCCAGGTCCAGTACCAGCACTCGTTTGCCTCGAGCCGCCAAACCCGCCGCAAGATTGACACTGGAGGTCGTCTTGCCGACGCCGCCCTTCTGGTTCATGACGGTAATAGTTCGCATGGGAATCCTTTCCCGACAGCAAATGAAGTGCGTCTCAACTCAATGTAGCAGGCGCAGCGCCGTCCGTGTTGGCATCTGGCTTGTATCTGGGAGCACTGTAAAGCGCCTCGTTCAGATCACCAATAGCGTTCGCTTGGGAAGATGTCGCTCAGGGCGCGGTTGAACCGGGATTCAGCAGCTTGCGGCGCTGTTCCAGATCAAACAGATCGCCGGCACTTAGAGTCTGGTAGCTCTCGCCCTCGGCCAGAGTTAGATCCTTCCCGTACAGCAGGACTTTGCTGGCCCCGATCACGCGCAGTTGATTGCCCGTGACGACAATCGCAGTGCCCTCATCGATACCAATCCCCAGCAGCTCTGGATGAGCGTCGATGACCGGCAGCAGATCCTTCTCCCGCTTGCGAGCGATGACATGCTGATCGATCGCCGACTTCTTCAGCAGACTGAATCCTTCCTCGTGACCCTTGGCCATCATGATCTGATTGCCTTCGGGAGCTCCGCGCACCAGATACGATCCCTGAATCGTCGCACCTGCAGAACTGCCACCCACAACGCCGCCACGTTCGAGAACCGCCGCGATTTCACGTTGAGTGCGCGTGCCGAGATACGAATCCGCGAGCCGCCACTGACGGCCACCGTCAAACCAGACGGCCTTCGCTCGACGCAGGGGTGCGACGAACTCTTCGGAATCAGCCACGGTCCGATCTCGCGTGTGAACGACGGTGAGATCTTTCACTCCAGCCCGAGTGAGAAACGACTGAGCGACATACTTCTCGCCCCAGTCTTCACCGGTGTTCGCGGTGGGAATCACGACGAACGGCACTTCGGTGCCGCCAGCTCGCTGAATGAATTCACGAGTAATACTGGAGCCCATGCGCCCGCCGCCAACGATGATCAAGCTGCCCTTGCTGGGCCCGAGTTCCTCGCACCGGACGGTTCGACCACTGACGAGCAGGATGACCAGAAGGCAACCCATTACGACTCGAAGCATGCTGATATTCCCGACGGACGATGAAATGTTGTCTGCCAGCGGATCAACTTAGCGTTCGGTCTATCAACGACAGAAGCGTCAGGGAACTGACAGCTCGTCGCATGTCGTTCTCTGACGCTTCGGTGGATTCAGCAGACCGCCGAATTGCGGCTAATCTGTACTAGGCAGCTCGCTTCAGCAGGAATTTCTGAGTCGCGGGCATCTGCTCGGGCAGGTTGTCTTCCGGGCGTTCGAACTTGAGGACGTCCAGACCGCCCGCCTGTTGCAGCGTCTTGACGTTACTGTAGATCGAGTCGCGCCAGTTGGTGACCTTGCCAGCCTTCACGGCCTCAATCATCTCGCGGACGCCTTCTTCCAGCGGCACGAGGCAGCGATAGCCGAGCACGCGCTGGATCTTGGTGAAGTCCACTCGGTAGTTACGGCGATCATCGTTGTTGGTGATCTCTTCGACGTACACCCCGGGAGCGTTCGCGGCGACGATGTCACCGAGTTGCTTGAGCGTGAAGTTCTGCGTGTGATCGCCGACGTTGAAGATCTCGCCGCCAACTTTGAACAGCGGAGCTTCGATCGACAGCACGCAGGCGTGAGCGATGTCTCGCGTATGCACGAACGGACGCCATTGGTCGCCGTTCATAATGCGGATGTGCTTGTCGCTGACCGACTGGGCACTGAAGAGATTCGCCACGAGGTCAAAGCGGGGTCGGTAGGACCAGCCGTACGCCGTCGCGAATCGCAGAATCGTTGGTTGGAAGATTTCGTCGGCGGCTTCGAGCAGGGCTCGTTCCGCGTCGATCTTGGTCGTCGCGTACAGAGACACGGGGTTGAGATCAGACTCTTCCGTGCGGATTTCTTCGGACTCGCCGTAGACCGAGCAGGTCGACGCGAACACGAAACGCGAGATGCCGTTCGCTCGTGCGAGCTGAGCCATCATCTTCGCCGCGGCGTAATTCACAGCGACGGTCGTATCGCAGTCGAGAGCACAGGCCGGGTCACCGACGATCGCAGCCAGATGAATCACGGCATCCACACCACGCAGGGCGCGGGCTGCGTCTTCGACGTTGCGGAAGTCACCGTGCATGAATTCCATGCGAGGATGCTGTGCCATCGTCTGCAGGGAATCGCGACCGAAGAGTTCCATATCGAGAATGCGAACTTGATAGCCCGCATCCAGCAGCTGTTCGGTAAGCACCGAGCCGATGTAGCCCGCACCACCCACGACCAGCACGTGATCGACCTTGTCCTTGCCGATCGCTTCGTGCTTCGAAACCACTTTGTAGTGTTGTCCCAGAGTCATCCAGGAATAGCGGCTGGCGAACGCGGCGATGCCGAGTGCCGCCCACGCTGGAACTGCAATCTCAATGGTAGGCTCGACGCGTCCTTGCAGCAGACCACCGATCAGCGTGTGCAGCAGCAGACCGATGCTGCAGGCTTTGCAGAGGTCCAGCAGACGCTGGCGAATTCGCGAGTTCGGAATCGGTCGGTACAGGCCCATCGCTGCGAAGAGCAGCACGCCCGACAGCGAGAACCAGCCGGCGTGCACGAAGTAGATCGCGTTCACCTTGCTGACGAGCAAACCGACTGCATCGGTTTGATTCAGAGTGCCGTTGATCGACATTCGTAAGATCGCGGCCGCGACCAGAGCTGCCTGAGCTGTCGCGCAGTCAGCAGCGACTCGCAACGCAACTCGCTTACCGGAAGCCGTTCCAAAAAAGCGAGACCAGAGAGTATTGAGCATCCTTGCATTCCCGGGGTGTCACAGAGTTTTGGTTGCGGCGTTGGCGTCTTGCCTGTGCCGCACAGACTCATGGTTGTGATCGGACAGCGAGAAGAAATGAGGCCATTTCGGTTCTCACAAGTCACATCTGCCCGCTTCTCTATCGGCCATCGGCCCGTTACAGGCCACAAAGTTTTCCCAGTTTATCTACGCGACTTGCCGCAAACGCTAAGCGGCCTTCGCTTCCAGCTTCTGCTCGTCGCAGCAAACCGTCATGACTTTGGTCAGTGCCGCAACAGTGTCATCAATTGCGGACATGCCCAACGTCGGGTGCACCATGAACATGATGCCGCGCTGGCTGAGTTGTTCTGTATTCGTCAGGCGACGTCGTGGCAGGAAGCCTGAATCGGCGAACGCCTTCTCTTTGTAAATCTCGCAGCACACGCCGCTGCCGCAGGGAATGCCCTCGGCCTGCAACGCCTTGGCGATGTCGTCGCGAGTCCAGGGACCACCGATGAGGTGATGAGCGACGTTGACATAGTACTTGTAGTAGCTGTGTTCGCTGTGAGCAGGAGCGTTGAGCACCTGCAGTCCGGGCACGTTCTTCAAACCGGCGTCCAGCACTCGGGCGTGCTTGCGGCGAGCGGCGACCCATTCCGGCAGACGCTTCAGCGCGATACGGCCGATGACGCCTTGCACCTCAGTGAGTCGCCAGTTGGTGCCGAAGGACTCGTGCAGCCACTTGAAGACGGTCGCGTGCTGACGGGTGTAGACCGCGTCCCAGTTCTTACCGTGATCTTTGTAGCTCCAGGCCTTATCCCAGATCTTCGTGTCGTTAGTCGTCAGCATGCCACCTTCACCAGCGGTGGTCATGATCTTGTCCTGACAGAATGAGAACGCGCCGATATGACCAATCGAGCCAACAGGCTGACCGTTATAGGTCGCTCCATGAGCCTGAGCACAGTCTTCGATGACCTTGATGCCACGCCGTTCGGCGAGTTCCATGATCGGTCCCATTTCGCAAGGCCAGCCTGCGAGATGCACTACAATGATGGCTTTAGTCTTCGACGTGATCGCCGGAGCAATGGTCTCGGCGGACAGGTTTCCGCTGACAGGATCAACGTCTGCGAAGACGGGTGCGGCTCCGCGCATCACGACGGAACTGGCCGTCGCCAGGAACGTACGCGGGGGAACGATGACTTCGTCGCCGGGGCCGATGTCCAACGCCATCAACGCCAGTTCGAGTGCCAGTGTGCCATTGGCCAGAGCGATCGCGTGTTTCGAACCGAAGGCAGCAGCGAATTCCTTCTCAAACTCGCGGCATTCCTGACCGGTCCAGTAGTTAACTTTGCCCGATCGCAAGACGCGTCCAACCGCGTCAATCATTTCGTCGTCGAAGGCTGGCCAGGGGGCGAAAGGCTGAGTTCGGATGGGTGAACCGCCACGGATGGCGAGCCGATCATGGGCTGCAAACTTCATCGACATGCGATTTCCTCTGGGAAGTGCCCGCGGGGGTGCGACTTCGTAGCGTGCGTCCGTGCATGCACGTCTGGCGAAGAAGTGGGGAGTGTTTTGGTGTGAAGGACGGGTTCGACGAACGTCGAGACGATGGGATACTTGAGGCGTGATGACTCGGTTGAGCCCCGATTGGCTCTGGATGAGCAACCGGGACCCAAATAGTTGAAGAGGATTTGGCTTATATCAGCGACGTGGAAAACGCGGCAAGATCAGACTTCCAGCATTGTTTACTGCGGTGCGGCAGGCGCCGCGGCCGCTGGCTGCGGGTCGGTGATGAGCTCACTCTTGGCATCGGTGCCGACTTCCCGAGCGGCCATTTCGATGCGGATGTCCGACACCTTCTTGAAGGCGGAACGCGGTTCCGACTCAGCCTTCTGCTCCTGACTGATAGTCACCAGCCAGCGGGCGAGTCCAAAAGGAACCTGCTTGCTGCGATAGAACTTGGTTTCGTGCTCGTAGCGTTCCAGCGGACTCTCTTGTGCCAGGGTGCCCTTGTACTCCTTCACTTCGACAGCTTCGTTGCCGACCTGCAGGTTCTCGGTACCGGGTGACTCTTCCAGTTCCTTGTAGTCGCGCAGCAGGGCCACTACTGGGTACACTTGTAACACACCACTGGTGATCGGTTTGGCCTGCGGCACTTTACCATTGATCTTGCGGAAGCCTTTGACGATCGGCAGATGCGAGACCGGCAGACCCTCTGCATCGGTGAACGAACCGATGATGGCTTTCTCAGGAATCAGCACTTTGTAGATACGCTCGCCGGACGTGCCGGTATCGATTGCACCCTGGTCGATGCGACCGGTCTGCACCTTGATCTCAACCCAGCGGCAGGCAGTCTGCTCGCCCTTGTACTCGGCTTGCTCCTGGCCGACAGATTTAATGGTGACGTGCTGAGCCCACTCGAGTTCCAGCGGGCCTTCGCTCGAATCGGATCGCGTCTCGGACTGCTTGTAGGTGCCCTCGAAGCGCACCCATGTTCCGTCTTCGGGCAGGCTCCAGATCAGTCCCTGGGCCGAAGCGTTGGAAACGAAACTGGTCGCGATGAGGCAGAGTGCGAGAATCAGCGAGCGGGTCATGAGTTGGGTCCACTCGAAAATGGAAGACAGGCGTTCGGATCGCCGGACGGAATGCGGCTCAGAGTACAATGAACACAATCAGATTGACGATCCGCAACCCGGACTGACAAGCCGGTTTTAGAAGCATCCTGCCGAATCGTCAGTCTGTGCGGGCTGAGTTTGGCTTTTCTTTCCTGAACAGCGCAAGCCGTAACTCGTGCCGGACCGCTATGGTTGTCGCGATGCGACCCATTCCAACCCTATTGCACTGTAGGGTGGGACCGCATTCGAGGCCGTCCTGTGGTGGGCCGGCGCGATCGAGCCCTGTTGTTCGCGGAGACGGGCGGTCGAAGCCAGCTTGCTTCGAATGCGCCGGCCCACCGGGGAGTTACGATCGCTGGTCCCACCCTACCAGTGCAGGTCAGCCTGCCGGAGCGGTCGCGCAAGCAAACTCGAGTCGTACGGTTGTTTGGCCTGCGACGGAGACCTTCGCGGTCAGGAAAAACGCATTTGACAGTTTTTCCGTCAGCTCTACTTCCAGATCGAGCGTGTCGCCCGGCCGGACCATGTGCCGGAATTTGGTGTTGTTGACCCGCGTCACCACCGGCACCTGACCGTCCGGAACGGTTTGAGTCTTCGCGATCAGGATGGCTCCTGCCTGAAACGCGGCTTCCAACTGGATGACTCCCGGCAGAATCGGGAAGTGCGGATAGTGCCCGCGAAAGAGATCGAGGTCCGCCGGAATGTGCTTGCGAGCGTGCAGGGTCGTCGCGGTGTGGTCGACCACTTCGTCGATCCACAGGAAGGGATCTCGATGGGGGATGAGTTGCTGGATCTCTTCACGGTTGAGCGGCATCGACATGAATCATTCCATCAGCGGAGAAGGCCGAACGCTGAACAGGACCACAACGAACTGCAGTTACTCATCGACCAGAAACACGAAGTGCGAACGTGGACCGTGAGCACCAATGACCAGCGACTGTTCGATGTCCGCCGTCTTGGACGGACCGGAGATGAAGGCTCCGAACTGCCGCTGGCCGACGGAAATGCGGGCGTAGGCTTCGTGCATGTTGTGCACGAGGTCGCGGGTCGAAACGATCAGAGCCAGATGCTGGCACAGGAAGTAGAGCACTCGAAACCGTAGGTGCTCATCAGTGACCCACACGGCACCGTTCTCGGCCACGGCCAGTTGTCCGGGCAGAACGGCGTAATCCACGCGTTCGAGGTCATGCGGATCGGTAACCGCTTGAGCGTCCAGAGTCGGTAAGCCACAACCATCGACCAGTGAGCAGCGCACCTTTGCGTCTGCGAACTGCGGCAGCGTCTGCAGGTGAGCGTTCACGTCAGCCAGCTTGGCGACTCGCACGCACTGCCCGCCAACACCAGCCAGCACGGTCGCGTACTGAGTGATCGGGTCTTCGTAGCGAATCCAATTCTGATCGAGACTTGGCAACTCGGTCGGCGTGAGTTGGATGCTGCGGATCGTTTCCAGAATCGCGGCGCGGCTTTGGCTCATGAGAATTCAGTGTTCAGAGTGGATGTTGCAAGTGCTCGCTCATACTCAATTTTCAATCGCTCCCCTCGACCCGCTTGCGGGGTGAGGGGCTGGGGGTGAGGGGCAGCGCTGACTCAGTCCCCTCACCCGGCCTGCGGCCACCTTCTCCCCCTTGTTAAGGGGAGATGGCATCCGATGTCTTCGTTCTGTTCCGAACTCAGCCTCTCAGGACGCAATGTTCCAGCCGAGCATCACGCAGTTCAACCCACTGCCAATCCCGAGGAGCGCTACGTTCTCACCGCGCTTCACGTGTCCGCGTTCCAGTCCGATGGCGGCAGTGGTTGGCAAAGCGGCCGAACCGGTGTTGCCGAGGAACTCGACCGTGGCGAAGTCGATGTCAGGATTCAGCGCCAGGTTCTCATACAGCAGCTTGCGATGTGCCTTGCCGACCTGATGCGTGAAGGCCTTGTGCACGTCTGAATTGCGCCAGCCAAGTGCTTTCTTGGTCGCATCCCAATTCTGTTTGGCGAGTGTCACGCCCGCATGCAGCAGGGCTTCTGAATCCGTCTGCATGCGGGGTCGATCGTCACCGAACTTGGCGACTTCAACTCCCCCGGCACACAACTGATGATGCGACGAATCCGCGAGACAGTGTCCGCCGAGCAGCCGGTTGCCGGTGCGACTCAAGCGTTTGTCGCACAGCACCAGCGCCGCGGAAGCCGAACCGATCGTCAGCGAAGCGAACTCACCTTTGAACTGCTGGCGGGTAAGCGTTGGAGACGACAGCAGCGACGCGATCGTGCCTTCGACCAGTCCGCGCCCGTCTTCCGTACCGACAACCACACCGGCTTGAATCTGACCGAGTTCGATCATGCTGGCGATCAGCAGCGCACCGTTCAGCAAACCCAGACAGGCGTTGCTGACATCCATCACGCACGCGCTGGCGGGCAACCCGGTCGCATGATGCACCGAGCACGCCGTCGCCGGTTCCAACTGGTCGCGGCAGACAGAGCCGTGCAGGATTGCGCCGAACTTCGCGCGCGATATGCCGCTGGCATCAATCGCCTTATTGGCCGTTTGAGCACTGATCGCCCCAACGCGCGTCCCGAGCGGAAAGAAGCGGCGTTCACGAATGCCGGTCATCAGCTCCAAACGCCCGGCTGGCAGATGCAAACGATCATAGACCGGCTGCAAGCGCGACTCGATTTCGTCCGAAGTGACTATCTCGTCAGGCAGGGTGTAAGCGATGTTTTCGAGGCAGACGTTCTGAAAACGCATACGAAGACGAACGGGGTTGAAGGCAGCCTGGTGAACGGGCGAGGCGGAAAATACTCGGACATAACGAAACAAGCCGCGCTGTGAGGTCCTAACGAAAGACCTCTCAACACGGCTCGATCACGTTCAGCAACGACTAACCCGAAACCGCAGCTTTTTCACCAACGGTACGGCCGCCCAGCAGACTGGCGAGGTCAGTGACCTCACGCAGCCGAGACGACCGCTCGCTGACGTATTCGGGGGTTGGTTCTTCGACGTTCAACATGATCGAACTGCGAACGTAACGCAGTCCCTGCAAGAGAACTTCGCGTTGTTCCTTACTCAGTTCGAGAGTCACCTGATCACTCATTCGACACTCACTTTCTGGATGCCAGCACGACCTCCTTGTCGCTTTTGAAAGCTCACCTTCCGTGCTCTGCAGTCCGGCGGAAAAATGTTACAGCAGGACTGAGGGGTTCACAACTCGCAGAATCCCGGTATCAATTTCGGCTGACGCGTCGGGGCAACCCCCAGCCGGACTCGCGGCAACTTAAGACAAATTTCGACCCTGTTCTCAATTCCGGTCATTCTCAGCACAGGACGTCGATTCGTTCCGTACGCTCCAACCCGCGAGCCGGTCATGTTGAGGCACGACCAGCCGCCATTTATGGGAAACTTCTCCTGCTGGTCTTGACCGTCCATGATTCGTCCCGCCCAACCCGGTTCCGAATTGCCGAGTCGCTTCCCTTACGCCGAGCCGATCAGATTTATGAAACGCAACCTGCCTCGTTTGCTGTCGCTCTCTGCTTTATTGGGCGCCTGTGCCTGCGCTTCCAACGCTGCGGCCATTGACGGATTCACGGACGTTCCGACGGCGGCGGAAGCGCGTCCAGAACCGGTGAGTTCGCCAACCGCGCTGCCGGGGCTAAAGGCTCCGAAATCCATTCGCGTGCAACTGGTCGCGGACTCGCCGCAGACCGTTCATCCGGTCGGGCTCGCATTTGAAGCCACCGGCGACGCTCATGTGATCGAATGGCGCTCGTCGCCGAAATTGCAGCACTCGACGGAAGAGGTGACGTTTCAAGACGGGACGCGCACCACGCTGAGTCGCTGGTCCAAAGATTCGCGGGATGTCTTTCGGAGGCTCTACGACGCGAACCAGGACGGCGTTTGCGAAACATCCGAGACCGTGCTTGATGACCTGACGCTGCCGTCAGCGGTCGTGATGCACGACGCCTGGTGGTATTTCGCCGTGCCCGGCCGCATCGTGCGGATCGAACCGACCCTGAAGGCGACCGGGCAGAAGGGCACGATCAAACAAGACGTCATTCGTGGGATTGGCGGAGTTGAGCCGCTTCCGGTTTCCAGTTTGGCGTTCAGCCCCGACAACTGGCTCTACTTCACGGTTGCTCCCGGCGATCATCGGCTCGAAGGCTCAGACGGATCACGAGCAATCGTGATGCGGACGGGGGCCATCTTTCGCTGCCGCCCAGATGGCTCTGAGATCCACGAGGTCGCACGCGGCCTGCGATCGCCGCGCGGCATCGCCTTCGACCCACTCTTCAACTTGTTGGCGGTTGATGGTGACCCCGAAGCCAATTCTGCATTCCCCGGCCTGCGGCTGTTGCACGTTCAGGAAGGCAATGATTTCGGCTGGCGTCTGAAATCCGACGCAACCGCCGTCGTGAGTGATCCCATTCGCACGACATTGCAAGGCGACCGCCCCGGCACAACCGCTCCGATTGCCCTGCTTCCCGGAGCGTCAGCCAGCGGCTGCGCCTTCGTCTACGGAGATCAGTTGCCGGCTTGGCTGAATGGCTCGATGGTGTTCATCGACGACGCTCGCCGCGCGGTGCGTGGAGTGCGATTGCAACGCAGCGGCGCGACGTTCAAGGCGGTCGAGCAGTTTGATCTGCTGAGCGCCGCCGATGATCTGGACTTCCAACCGGCAGCCGTTGTGTACGGTCCGGACGGTGCCATTTACGTCGTTGACCGCCGGGCACGGCTGAGTACGACAGAGGCTGTTCTGACGGGACCAGAGCAAGGCCGGATCTATCGGCTCACCAATGCCGCGAACAAAGTACCGCCTTCACCGCCAGCCGTTCGTCGGGAATTGTCCGGCGTCAAAGACATTGTATTGAGCCGCGCCAAAGACAAGGACACCAGCAACCTCTGGATCGAAAAGTGGATTGAAGCGCTGGTGAAGCGGGGCGCCACTCAACCGGATCGCCTGTGGACAATTCACCAATTGGAATCCGCGTTGTTGCCGGTGCTCCCTCAAGTTCGTGATGCGAATGAACTCGCGAAAGCGCTGCAGCTCGACAAACTGGACGATGGCCAGTTGGGAACTCTGTTCGCGGCGCTCTGCAATCGTCGGTACGACGCGGCAACTCAACTGTTGCTGGTTGAGTACTCAACGCGTGACTCAGATATTGGCCGCATCGCCACCGAGCTCTTCATTCGCAATGCCACGCTGGAGACGACTCTGCCGAACGCGGACACGCAGATCGCGCGGCTGAACTTCGGCATCAAGAGCACCTCGCCGGAATTGCGCCGCACATCTGCAAGCGCGTTGTCCAAGATTGGCCAGCTCTATCGCCAGCGTGACGCCGAACAGATCCGCCAGATCACCGCGACGCTGACAACGACCTTGTTGCAAGAGCGTCCCGCAAACTCGCGCACGTTCGAGGGACTGGTGCGAGCGGTTGAACGCCTCGGCGAACCGGCCATCCGGCAGTTGTCGATGCACGTGACTCAGCGTCGTTCACGCAGCGCGGTGACGGCTGTAATCGCGATTGAATCCATGCGCAGCCGCCCCGCCGCCCGCATCCTGGACGGCATCCTGTTCAGCGACATCGCCCACCTGAATGCCGAACAGCAGCGTTCTCTCGTACGAGCCTACCGCGCCATTCAGGTTGATCCACCAGTATCGTTATCAACGCTCGCGGCCTACCTGGTTGCCAGCGAAGACGCGACTCCCGAAGTCCGTCTCGATGGCTTGAAGACCCTGATCGCCGGCTTGAACGACGCCAACCGCGAGGAACTGACCGAGCCGATTCAAACCTTGGCCACCGCTCTACTGAAGTCTGAAAATCCGGTCATCCGACAGCAGGTTGAGCAGTTGATGACGGCGGTGAAGACGGCCGCTCAATGACTCCGAGTGAAACTGTCAGTTCCGGCTTGCGGCGGAGGATTTCCTTCGTGTTAACTGATGAGCTTGAACTGAGTTGACGACACAACTGAAAATCGCCGAACTATTTCGTACTCAGATTAAACGACTGGCGTAGCCCTGAAACTGGCAGACACAAACTGCCTGACAAGGACTTCGAGATGCTGAATTGGCTTTGTGATCCGCTGCGGCAACGACGAATGGTCACTCGGCGCGATGCGCTGCGGGCGGGTTTCCTGGGTACCGGCGGGCTGGTTCTGTCAGATCTTTTTCGTCTGCGAGCGGCGGCGGGGTTGAACACTCAACCCGACACCGCCGTCCTGTTGTTGTTTGTGCATGGCGGGCCATCTCAGTTTGAGACTTACGATTGCAAGCCGAACGCGCCGTCTGAGATTCGCGGGCCGTTCTCGCCGATTCCGACTAATGTCAGCGGAATTGATGTCTGCGAGCACCTGCCGCTGCATGCTCAGACCGCTCACAGGTTCTCGCTCATTCGTTCGTGTTGTCACGACCAATCGAATCACTTTGAAGGCCACGCGCGGTTCCTCAGCGGCTATGGCCAGATGAAGACGGGCACCGCTGAGTCCCACTATCCCATGGTCGGCGCGGTGGTGAACCGGACCTGCAAAGGTCGCACGCCTGGCCTGCCGGCGGCGGTCGCCGTGGGCGGAGTCGTCCTGAACGGTCCCGACTACAGCCCCGGCATCGCTCAAGGCTACTGGAGCCCGATCTATCGTCCCGCGATTACGAACGGTGGGCTGCGCGACGCCAGCCTCACGGTGAGCAGTCGGCAACTCGAAGACCGGATGAGTCTGCTGTCTGGTTTCGACAAGCTCCGCAGCGATCTCGACGTGGCCGGAACGATGGATTCGCTCGACGCCTTCAATCGCGAAGCCGTCGAAGTGCTGACGACCGATCGTGCCCGCAAGGCTTTCGATCTCTCACTTGAAGATCCGAAGATCCGCGAGCGTTACGGCGACGGCTATGGCCAGGAAGTCCTGATGGCGCGACGTCTGGTGGAAGCCGGTGTGAGCTTCGTCACCGTGCGAGCTCCGGGGAGTTCTCCGGGATCGAAGGCATACGACTGGGACGATCACGCCGTCAATTGGGACCTGCCGAGTGCGATGCTCGGACGGCTGCCCAAGTACGATCAGATCGTTACGACACTGATCAACGACCTTTACGATCGCGGCCTCGACAAGCGCGTGCTGCTGATTGTTACCGGTGAATTCGGTCGCACGCCTCGTCTGGAATACAAAGACGGTCGCATCGGTCGCGATCACTGGCCGAATTCCATGTCCATCCTGGTCTCGGGCGGCGGTATCAAGACCGGTCAGGTCATTGGAGCGACCAACAGCAAGGGCGAACACCCCATCGAACGCCCGCTCGACCCGCAGGATATTCTTGCCACGATCTATCAGCACCTCGGTATCAACCCGTACCGCGAGTTCCCCGACCCGCAAGGCCGCCCGATCGCGCTCACGCAAGGCAAACCCGTGAACGAGCTCTGGTAGCGGCTGCTGCGAGTTACCTTGTCGACCTGCCCATGCCGGAGAATCTCGATGTCTGGTCCCTGTCCCTCATCGCGACTTGGTGCATGGCTGGCCGTGATCGGTGTCTCGCTGAGCGGGTTGTGGAACCTGCCCACACTGCACGCTGCGGATGAACCCAAGCTCCGAGTCGCGACAGACTTCCCCGGCGGTGCCGCCGAAGTGCTGGACATCGACCAGCCCAAGCACCTCATCCGCTTTCAGGTGCCCGAGACTAAGACCGAAGCTCTGCGCAGCTGGTGGTACATGCACGTCACTGGCATCAAGCCGGGTTCAGAACTGCAGCTGGAACTGGTCTTTGGCAAATCCAAGGCGGAGCGAGCGTCCTACACCACCGACCGCCAGAAGTGGTTCTTCACGGAACCGGCGACCGAAAATGAGAAGACCGGCTCGTTCCTCTACCGTCAGAAGATCGATGCCACCGAAGCCTGGTTTGCCTGGTATCAACCCTACCTGCTGGCCAATGCTGAAGAGATTATCAACCGCGTCAGCAAGCAGCCTCACTTTCAGAAGTTTGTTTTGTGTCAGAGCGAAGCCAACCGCCCCGTGCCGGGCATTCGCATTTCCGAACCCGGAGTTCCCGCCGATCAACGCTTTGGAGTCTGGATTCAAGCTCGACAGCACGCCTGGGAAACCGGCGGCAGCTGGTCGGCTCACGGCCTGATTGAATGGCTCGCCAGCGACGCACCTCAAGCCGCCGCGCTGCGCCGCAAGGCTTCCATCACAATTATACCCATTATGGATGTGGACAGTGTGGAAGCGGGCCTGGGAGGTAAATGGCAGAACCCGCACGACCACAATCGCGACTGGTCTGATACGCCACATTGGAAAGCCGTGCAGGCCGCTCAGAAGGAACTCAAGCAACTTGATACCGTCGGCCGCCTGGATATTGCTCTCGACTTGCACGACCCCGGCTGGGAAGGCGTCTTTGAATTCTGGTGCAATCCCTATCCCGTGATGAAAGGCATCCGCCGCCGCAACACCGATCGCTTCCTCGCCGCCGCGAAACAGGAGATCGTCGGCCCGCTGAAGTTCGATCCCGAGGTGTATTCACCCTACACCATTGACACCCCCACCGCCGGAAACTGGCTGAGCCAACGCACCAAACCCCACGTCGTCGGAGGCACCTGCGAAATCGGAGTCTGCCCACCCCCCGGCTTCCAGGGCCACCCCCCGAGCTTCCAACTCACCGCCGGAAAAGAGTTGGGGTTGTCGATCAATCAGTACCTCGAACTTCGCAATCGCCGTGATGAATAAACACTGACGAACTACGCGTTTGGTACCGCCGGACCGTGCCAGACGCCGGCGCCGCTGGTGCAGACGTAGATGGAGTCGGGGTCTTGCGGGTCGGTGACCACTCGATGAACGTGGCGGAAGGGGAAGTCGTCAAAAGCTTTGAAACTGCCACCGCCGTCCTGGCTCAACCACAGACCTGGACCTGTATTCTTGGTGCCTCCGATGTTGCCGTTGGCGGTGGCGTAGATCCAGTTCGGGCGAGTGGCGTGTCGGTCGACTCCGAAGTAGCGGTAGCTGCAGGAGTGCCGTGAATCCCACCGCAGACGGTCGTCCGACAGTTGGTAAATGCCGGCCTCTTCGTTCTGCGACATTTCGTTGAGGTGTCCGGCCGGTTCGGAAGCTGCGATCAACACGTTGCGACTGTCAGACGGGTCCACGGAGAAACCTCGCGGCCAGTTCAGCGGGGATTTTTTGCCCAGGAGTTCCCAACGCTCGCCGTCTGGTTTGAGTTGATACAGGCCAGCTTCGCCGCTGACAAACCGGCTGCCGCAGCGACGTCCTGTAATGAGCAGAAACAATGTCCCGTCGGAGTGCAGTGAGAGTTTCCAGTAGCGAACTTCTTTGCCTTGCGGCAGGCCGGGGATCTCCAGACGTTTCCAGCAGCAGCCATCATCGTCCGACACATACACACCACCCGGATTTTTCTCGTTTGCGTAGACCGATGCGTACAGCCGAGCGATGGCATTCTGCTCCGGTCCACGAACGATGCTGGTCGCTGGGGCATCGAGTTCTTTACCCTCGGCATTCAGGCCATAATGCCAAGTGTCGCCAGCATCGAAGCTGTATCCAATCCGCCCGATCTTGTCCGCCTCCTTATACTCGCCTTCGCGCCAGATGTAGCCGTAATTGGGAATATCGTGAACTGCCGAAAACGCCGCCCACATGTGATCGGACTGGCGCGGGTCGAGTATCAGATCGTAGGCGTTGAGCTTCCATTTCTCCTTCTCTTCCTCCTTGTTTTTCTCTTTTGTATCACCAAGCCACAGCCACGACTGGCCGGCATCTTCTGACCGGGCATATCCACAATCTGTGTATGCAATAAAATGTCGATCTGGCTTGTGCTTGCTGTCGATCACATAATTCCAAACGGCGGTCACAACGAGGCCATTGCACACCCATTTGGTCTTGGGACCAGGTGCCGCGACTGGAGTCGGCGAATCTCCGCAACGCCAACGATGCTGGCTGCGAACGAAGCAACGAGTGCCGGTTGCGATGGCTCGTTCCGGATCGGTCGGACAAATCGCCACACCCGAGGGAGTTTCCATTTTCTCCAGCCGCGTCACGGCGCTCCACCAGTTCCAGTCCACATTGATCAGTTCTTCCGGAACTTCAGGTGGCAGAAATGTGGGGCGCCAAGTCAGGCCCGCGTCATTCGAGCGAAACGCCTGGCTGTGCTTTTGCGGCTTATAATCGCCTGTGGGAGCATTGAATGCGTAAACGGTTCGCGGTGCCGCATTCGTTGCCAGCACGTGGTGAAACTGCAATCGCTGGCAGTGGTACGCCTGGCCGCCGCAACCGGTGAGTGCGTGGTCTATGCCTGCTGTCTGCACGGCCTGCCAAGGCTTACCATCTTCGCTGCAGTACAAGCCCACGCGCGTATTGTCGGCACATGATGATTGGCAGTCTTCGTTCTTGGTTAGCTCTGCGCAGCGATTTGGAATTGCAATATACAGGAATAGCGACTGCGGGTCGGAAGCCCCCGCGAAGCTTCGAATCACGTCGTGTGTCTTATCTGGACCAAGTGGAAAACCTTGAATGGGCGCTTCCTGCCAAGTGGCGCCTCGGTCCTCGGAAAGGAGCAGCTTGCGTTGCGTCGCAGCATAGATTCGACGTTTGTTTGAGCGGTCGAAATGAAATCCCAACACGAAGCCAGTTTCTCCGATGGACTCGGAAATATCAGCCTTAGTCCACGTCGATCCCGCGTCCGCTGAATACCAGATCTCGTTGACGATTTTGTCCTGCTTTGATTGGGCATTCAGCCCGATACCGTGACAGGCCTGATCTTGCTCGAACAATCGCAGCCCCGAAAAGTTTGACTCGTTCGTGGCTCCCACCAGCATGATGTTGGGGCAGCTCGGGTCGATGGCGATTTCGCCCTGCAGTCGCCGGTCGAACTCCTTCAGGTCGATATATCCAATTTGCTTTGATGTCGGCTCACCGGCAGGAGGTAAATGGACTTGCCAAACTTCCCCCCAAACACTGCCCGAAATGAGTAGGCGGTTCTTTTGGAAATCCGGATGAAACGCAGGGCGACATTGGACGTTGCTTTGCAGGACTGCGTACGGAAACAAATCCCAGGTAAGTCCGCCATTGCGCGTGTAGTAGACGCCGCCCATGTCGCAGTTGACGACCATCACATCGGGATCTGGCGAGATCGCCGGGGTCAGCATATGGCCGTAACCACCCAAGCCAAGAGGACGCCATTTCGGAGCTTGCAGCGTTGAGCCGGTAGCACGCGGTGTATATCCCGCATGGCTCAGGGAAATAGCCAACGCTCCCGCGGCCGCGTTCTGCAGGAAGGTTCGACGTGAGGCCTTATGTGACTCGCCCATGACGGTACTTTCCTGCGGTGGCCAGCGAGGCGAAGCTTCTCAGAAGCAATCTGATGGTCCGACCATATCGGAACACTCAATCGCTCATCTACAAAGACTATCACCGAACTCTTCGAAACGGGAGATTGGGATGCGGCTCAGGCTCAACATCTCATCTCCCACAGCACAGAGAGCTACTTTAGGCTCAATCCATGTGCCGCCGGGGTCCAGACTTCGGTGAGCGGCTTTGATGCCGTCTGAAGCACCCACGCATGGCGGTCGTCGGGTTCAGTGTGAATGCAGTCAGGCAGGCCGTCAACTGCTGTTCCGGAAATCTGATACCGAATTGTGATAATTATACCATTTTAACCCATCCGGGCGCGTACCAATTGCGATGGTAGTAAATGAACCGATACGTGGCGTTGCCGCTGTCGGATAGGACGCATTTGCGGATAGAAGCTGCCTGCTATCTTTCACGGGCGCACTGCGCACATAAAGCACATCTCTATACCTCCCTCCTTTAGATCTTTTAAGAAAGTTTAAGATCCGTCCTATGGGACCTATGGGACCTGGGGTGTTGGCCTGCTTGGAGTTAGGTGCGGGCTCATCCGACAGGGGATCCGTCCTATCCGTCCCAGGGCTGGAGCGGGCGTTTGAAGGGGCGCAGGCAGGGCGGTTTGGTGGATAATGGAACTTGGGGGACGACTGGGACCGATGGAGGGAACTGGTTGTGGGGAACGTGCCCAAATCGGCTGGGAGTGGGGGAAGCGGCTTGTCGGCGCAGCGTCGCGAAGCACGTTCTGGGCCAGACTTTTCTGCTGGAAATTACGAACTTCGTAACTCCTCTAACCCGGCTCATTTGGGCTGTTTGCTGGACCCGAATTGGCGGAAAAGTCTGACTAGACAGTTGCCGTTGCCAAAACACGACGGTAGATTCCGCCTGCTGTGGGAAATCAGCCCAAAGCTCTTTGAAATCGCAGTTGTTTGTGGGGAATTCGCCCAATAGCATGATCGATCAGTGTCGTAATCATCCTCGCGAATTGCCACAGTCATGCCTGAGCCGGACATCTTCATCCAAGGGGAGTTGAGACGGACGATCGATGATCGTTTCCGCATCACTCTACCAGTGGAGATGGCCCAGGCGATCGCTGATGACGAAGGCAACACGATTATCGCGAAGGAGCGTTACGGCTGCTTGAGCTTGTGGAAGCCCTCGGATTGGACGGCTCGCGTTGATTCTGGAGTTGAGGTCATCAAGTCCAAGATCAAAGCCGGCATGATGGCTCAGCGTTGGAGTGAGGTGCAGCGACTGGGAAGACTGTTGTCGACCCGCTCGCGAACAGTGCAACTGGCGAATCGCTCACGATTGCTGCTGCCGGAAGGTTTTCGAGAGTTACTCGACGTCCCTGCGACGCAGGACGTGATGCTGGTAGGTGCTGTTGTTTGTGTGGAGATCTGGAAACTCGACGCCTGGTTGGAAACCCAGAAACAAGACATGCCCGAATTCGGAACGATGTTCAAGGAATTGGTGCAATAGCACCCCTAAGGAGAGTTCAGCTTATGCCTGCCAGGGAGGGCGGATTCCGTCATCCCCGATCGAACAGATGGAACTGCCCGTGTCGACAATCGCGGCTGGCGGTCACTTACTCAGCCTTCTCACCGCCCGCATTGAGCACCACCACCAAGGCTCCCGATTGTTGGCCGGGCTTTCCATTTGTCGCAGCCGCTGACCGAGAACATCTGCCTTAGTAGCCGTCCCGAGTGGTCATGAAGAGTGCTTTCTTCTCGCCGGGCAGCGTGAAGTCGAAGCCGCACGACTGGAAGAATTCTTCCGACGATGTGATCGCCATTACTTCCAGAACGTTGAGATCGCGCGCCCGATTAACGCATTGCTCGACGAGTTTCTTCCCCACACCCTGGCGGCGGAAATCGGAACTGACGGCGAGGCTGCGAACTTCGGCAAGCTTACGGGAATAGACTTCCAGTGCCACGAAACCAACCGGGCGGCCGTTGGCCAGAGCGACGAAGCCGTGCGGCACGAGTTCCGAAAGTTCCTCGCGTGTGCGAGGCAGCAGCTTGCCCTCGGCAACGAACGGCTCGATGAACTCGGCAATCATGTGCAGGTCTTCGACCTGGACCGGTCGCACTTCCACGTCTGAGGTTTCGGACGACGTCATTCGCAAGGCTCTCGAGGATTTCACTCTTCGCAACAGCCGTTGTCGCGAAGCAGTCGACGCAATCTAGCACTCCGAGCAAAATCGGCCACGGCGAAGTGATGTCAGCGGCATGACAGAGGCGTAGAAACTTATCAGTGTTCGCGGTTACCTTGAACTCTGAGTTCGACGCAGCGATCCCGCTGGGCCGGGGGGTCGTGAGCACACGGACTCGAATCCCGTTTAACCGCCACGCCACCGGCGTGCGCGTTTGATCCACCGCGTAGCGAAGCCAGGAACGCGCGCACGCCGGTGGCGTGGCGGTTAAACAAGTGTTGGTGTTTTGCGTAAGTCCTTACGGATTGGAACTTTGACGTGGATGCTGAGAAGACGGACGCGATTGTGATTCGCCTGGCGGACTTCTCGAACACCAGCCGCGTCGTGACTCTCTTTACGCGAGATTTCGGCAAGGTTTCGGCGATCGCCAAAGGGGGCAAGCGGCTCAAGGGGCCGTTCGACACTGCTCTTGACCTGCTTTCGGAATCAGCCGTAGTTTTCCTGCGAAAGTCCAGTTCAGCTCTCGATATCCTGACAGAAGCGCGCCTCAAGCTGCGGTTTCGACCGAATCCCGCCAACCTGGCAACCTTCTACGCAGGGTGTTACGTCGCTGATCTGCTCGCCAACCTGACCCTTGAGG
>CAYLTY010000148.1:0-20871 GCA_964386705.1 uncultured Planctomycetaceae bacterium | reverse complement strand
CACAACGAGGTGTTGGTTCTGTACTCCAAGCGCCGCGAGTTCGCCGCACGTTCGAGCCGCTTCTCGTAACGCCGTCACCTCCGGGCGAGTCACCAGCACGAGCGTTGTGATCGCAGCGTCGCTTAGCGCACGCACGGTGTCCTGATAGAGCTGTTGCTGAGCTTGCAATCCCGCCAATGGTCCGAGGCACGATGTGCCGGTGGTATTCTTCTCCATGAACCCTGACCACGCGGACGGAAGTGTCAGCAACCGCAGCGTGTGCCCCGTCGGCTCGGTGTCGAAAATCACATGGTCGAACACCGACGTCGCGCGAGCATCGCCCAGGAGCCGAGAGAACTCGTCGAATGCAGCGATCTCCAGCGTGCAGGAGCCAGAGAACTGTTCCTCCATGCTCGCAATCGCAGTGGCTGGCAACTGTGACCGATACGGACCAACCATCCGCTCTCGATACTCGGCTGCTGATTTCTCTGGGTCGAGATTCATCGCCGAAAGTCCCGGCACCGAAGAGACGGGAGTCGGATGGTGTCCGAGCGGCGTCCCCAATACTTCATCGAGATTCGAGGCCGGGTCCGTGGAAACGAGCAGAACTTTCTTGCCCGCATCAACCAGCCGAATCGCCGCGGCGCAAGCCAACGACGTCTTGCCAACGCCACCTTTGCCGGTGAAGAACAGGTTGCGAGTGGGATGAACGAGGAACTTCATGGGATACCCAATGACGAGTGTGAGGGACCTAATGTCCTGCGGTCTCTCTGCCGCAGTGGCCGTGAGAACTGCAACACTCGCCCCCTGGGCTGACGACCGGTAGAGCCTCCGTGGCAATCTCCGTTCCCACCCACATGGCAAGGGTGTCGCGCGACGGATATTCCCCCTGACTCACAATGCGACCTTCGACCGTGATCAGCGGCAGGCAGTCTGTCCCTTGTGAGGCCAAGCGTTGTTGAACCACTGAGTTCTGCACGAACGCTGCCGGCTGCTGGGCCAGATTGAACCGCTCAACCTGATGTCCCTGCGATTTCAGCCAGGCCAGATCGGCAGCGAATCGCGGCAACACTGGATCAACCTGCGGTCCGCAAACTCCCGTCGAACAGCACATCGGCTTGTCGTAAACCTGAGTCGTTTTCATCGTCTTCCTCTCATGGCTGGAATTCATTGAGACTGGCGAGAATGGCTGGAGCACATGCACAGGGACGCTTGCCGCCCATGCTTTGGCATCACTTATCACTAGCAACCTTGGGGCCATCGACTTCCGTCTCGGAGGCAAGCATCCCGCTCGACGGGGCGATCACGGCATCATCGAAGCACTTTACTTGCGAGACCCAGATGAGAATGGCCTCGAACTCAATTGGATCGGCCACGAGAAGAGTGGCCTCGGACTCCCCAAGGAGAAATCTCGATGTTCACAAGGAGCCTCGACTTGAACAGACTGTTAGGCGAGGCGAAGCCGTAAAAGGGTACACCGAAGTCTGGTGTAGGGCCGAAGAACTTGTTGGCCGAGGACTCTTATGACTTGGTTTGAATGGTACGACTCTCTGGCGAAGCCGTCTTGGACGCCCGCCCCATCAACGATCAGCCTCATCTGGAGCGTCCTCTACCCGCTGATTGTCGTCAGTTTTGGATTCGTGTTCGTGCAGGCGTTTCGCAAGAAGCTGCCGTGGAAGGTCGCAGTGCTGTTTGCCATCAACTTGGTCGTAAACTTGTTGTTCATGCCGATCTTTGCGGGACTACGAAACATGCCCTCGCCGCCTTGGACATCTTGATCGTGTGGGCCACAATTATTGGATGTGCCTTCTCCATTTGGCGGCGCTATCGCTGGGTCGCCTTGGCCTAGGTTCCGTATTTCATGTGGGTGTCGCTGGCGACCGTGCCGCAACTGTCGATCATTGTGATGAATTGGGAAACGGATTGATCGAAATGGAGCGTGAGCCGGAACGTGATGGCGATGCAGGCGACCCACGCGTTTATTTTGCCGCCGAACGAACCCTGCTGGCGTGGGTGCGAACTGCACTGTCCATGATGGGGTTCGGATTCGTGGTCGCCCGATTCGGCCGTTTCCTCCGGGAGATTGCCGCCGTCCATGCGACATCACCGCCTAAACAGCGTGGAATATCGCTATGGGTTGGGACGACGTTGGTGGTCGGCGGCGTGGCGGTCAACGTGGCGGCCGCCATCATGCACTGGCAAACGATTCACAGATTGCAGAAGGGACTGCCACTCCGCTTTTACCCACTGTCGCTTGGGGCCGCCGTGGCCCTGCTCGTAGGCTTCCTAGGCGTCGTGATGGCGGTCTATCTCGTCTTCGGACTGAACTCATCGCACTAAAACACGCCGCGCGAACAGAATTGACAGCCGAATTCGTCTTCGATTAGTCGAAACCCTCCTGGTCTCGCGTTTTTCAGGCGGCGGCGATTTTTCGAAGGCAACTTTTGCCAGGAGTTCAGCCCTTTGATAGCTACCTCTGAAGGAATCAAGTGGTGACTGGCGAAAGAGTTCCTCGATCAGACGATGGAGCGGGATAAGAAGCCCTCAATTGTCATGCACGATCGGGATACGAAGTTCACCAAAGAGTTCACGAAGGCATTGGAAGACAAGGGCGTGCGAACCAATAAGTTGCCCATCACGTCACCGAACTTGAACGGCAGATGCGAACGCGTGATTTTAACCCTGAAACACGAGTGCCTTTTTAAGTTCATCATCTTCGGCAAGCGCCATCTCGATTATCTCGTGACCTCGTTTGTGGCCTATTACAACGGGCAGAGGTCGCACATGGAACGCGAGCATCTACCGCCTGTTCGCCAAGAGCCAGCTGATGTCGGGAAGTTCAAACGGGAGTCGGTGGCGATCAAGTCTTATGTCGGCGGGTTGGTGCCGTCGTTTGAGCGCAGGGCTGCTTGATAGACCGACATTTTGGACTCAACGCTCGTCGTCATTTGTCAACGACATTCGTGTAATCCCAGAACGCAGGTTGCGGTTGTCTCAGTTGAGCGGCCAGGGTTCTCCTACTGTTTCGCAAAGCGTAATCCACGGCTTATAAGGTTGTTCATTCGTCAGCACGTGCTCTAAATGGGCTTACGTCGTGCCGCGTCTCTTGGCCAATCAATACGGCTTACTGTCGTGGCTATGTTCTCAAGGCAGAGCGCGTTCGACAGACTACCGAACCTGAGATGGTTCGAAAGGCGACTTTTGGTGAGAACGATGACATGCAACATCGCACTTCGCTCGTAGCCCGACCGTGGCGAGTTTATGTCGTCATGCTGTCGGTGATCTTCGTTGTCGAAGCCGTGATCATGCTGCTCTTGCCGCGGTTCTTACCGAAGGATGTCGATTGGGCCACGGAATCGCTGCTGGATGCCTGCCTGTTGACCGTGATTGTCGCCCCGATCTTCTGGCGACTGCTCATTCGCCCGCTTCGGCAACTGGCGGAGTTTCGTAGCGAGTTACTGGCACAGACTCTGGCGGCTCAAGAAGCCGAGCGACATCGCATTGCCCGCGATCTGCATGATGAGGTCGGACAGACGTTGACTTCTCTATTGATCGGCTTCCGGACAATCACCGACGCCAAGTCACTCGAGGTGGCGCGCGTTCGGGCGCTGGAACTTCGCGAGACGACTTCGACGCTGCTCGAAGACATCAAACGCTTGGCACGTGGATTGAGGCCGAGCGTGCTCGATGATTTGGGGCTCGTGCCCGCGCTGGAACGGCTGACGCTCGATATCAGTCGTGTGCATGATGTCGATGTTTCGTTGAAGACGTCCGGGCTGCCAGCAGTTCGTCTACCCGAAGCGGTCGAAGTCACGGTGTATCGCATCGTGCAGGAGAGCTTGAACAACACAGTCAAACATGCCGAGGCTCGTACTGCTCAAGTCAGCATTTCGCGAGTTGCGGACGAACTGGAAGTGAGCATTCAGGACGATGGCCACGGGTTCGCGGCACAGTCCGCTCAGAAGCTGATGGCGGATGGACATCTGGGTGTGGCCGGCATGCACGAACGTGCCGCATTACTCGGAGGATCGCTGATGGTTCAATCGAAGCCTGGCGCGGGAACGCTAGTGCGAGCACGCTTGCCGTTGTCGTCTGAGGCTTCGACCATACCGTGAGCATGTTCGGCCCACCTGACGCGGCGTTGTTCGTCCTGTCTGCTGGCGAACATGTCTGCCGGAGATGACATGAGCAAGATTCGAGTGATGCTGGTTGATGACCACGCTGTGTTGCGCGCAGGGCTGCGGATGCTGATTGATTCGCAGTCTGACATGCAGGTGGTCGGCGAGGCCGCATCAACCGAAGAAGCCTTGCCTCGAATTGGCGAACTGCATCCCGATGTGATTTCGGTTGATCTGTCGATGCCCGGCGCGGGCGGCATGGGTTTACTGGAACAAGTACGAAGACTGAACTCATCAACTCGCGTGCTGATTCTGACGATGCACGATGATCCCGCGTATTGTCGTTCCGCAGTTGCAGCCGGCGCGGCTGGGTACGTCGTGAAAACGGCTGCCGACAGCGAGTTGCTCACGGCCATTCGAGCCGTTCACGGAGGTAGACTATTCATCAGCGTACCAAGCGGTGGTTCCGAAGCGCTGCTGCACCCTGAACAGGAAACGTCTGCGAACAAGCTCAGTGAACGCGAGCAGCAAGTCCTGCAAATGCTGGCCGAAGGCTATACGAACAAAGAAATTGGCGTGAAACTGGACCTCAGCGTGAAGACCATCGAAACCTATCGCGCCCGCATCACGTCCAAGCTGCAACTCCGCACGCGCGTGGACATCGTCAGCTATGCGTTGGAGATGGGCCTGCTGAAGCAAGCTCCTGATGAAATCAAATGATGCCCGTCAGCTAACGCGAATGATTTCGGCGCAAGCGTTTTGCTACCTGCTGATAGCTGTCGAGGCGTTGAGCCGGCGCAGGCTTCGCCAAGCGTGTCAGGATAATCCCTACTCAATGTCGGGGTGCTTCCCGACCGAGATGACGAGGCCCATCAGGTGAGTCCGTGAACTCACAAGCGACGTGAGATTGGGTATCACTGCAACCGTTCGGTGGACGTCATTCTCGGATGCCGACACGTCCTTACGCTGATCTCGGGCGAGATTATCCGCCAGGCGAGGACGTGAGGCTTGCCCTGAGACTGGAGACTCACCGTGCGAACCGTGCACACACTTGCGGCCTTGCTCGCTGTCGTTGCGACGCTGACCATGACGACCGATCTTTCTGCTGGAACTCGTCACAGTCGTGGGCGCAGCCGCCCTATCTTTCCGGGGGCGCGGCCTCTTTTCGGCGGTCCACCGGTGTCCTGGGCCACCAAACCAGCCCCGGCAACGACCAACGCCGTCTGCAATTGTCCTCAGTGCAGCCAGGCGCGTATTGCTGTGAGCGAGCCGGCCCCAGCTTCACCGATTGTCGGCTCAACGAAGTAGATCGAGTCAAGATGTGCTCCATTGCCTGGACGACGAAGCTCAACATCAGGCCGTTTGTCGGGTAAGCCGTGTCAGGGTCTTCTGAGGCGTGGGCATGCGGGTGTGTTACTCGGAAATATCTCGAGCGCCGGGGTAAACGTACGATTCGACGTGACTTTCATCGTGCCGACGTCCCCTGAAGTGGATCTCAACTGCACGTCGAGAGCATCGCAGTGTGCTCAGTGAGAAAGATGAACCATGAAACCAAAACAGCGAGTTGCGATTGCCCTTGGCGCCTTCGTGACCGCAGTCGCGGCGTGGGCGGCATGGGATTGGAAGCAAGCTCACGCGTTGAGCCATAAGCCAACAGTTCCGGCGACAGCAGTGGAGACTGCTGAGGCAGCGGAGGATCAGCTTGAAAACCCCGCTGTTATATTGCCTGAAGGCAAACTCGAGGCCGCTGGAATCGTTGTCGATGCGGTGGAGTCCCATGTGATTCAAAGCTCGATGGTCGTGTCTGGGCGGGTCCAGTACGACGACACACGACATGTCGAGATTCGAGCATCAACCGATTGCGTGGTCTCCAAAGTTCTGGTCAAGCCGGGTGATCGAGTGATGGCCGGGCAGATGATTGCGGTGCTCAGCAGTCCAGAGGTGGGAACGGCTCGCGCGAACGAATTGCAACGTCGGGCCGACTGGAAACTGGCCACCCGCACCGCTGAGTGGGAAGCTGAGACCTATGGCAATCTCACGAAACTGATCGCAGCTATCGACTCCCACCAACCTTTGAAAGATGTGCGCGTCGAGTTTCAAAATCGTAAGTTGGGCGAGCACCGATCGACCCTGTTGACAGCTTACGCTCGGTCAGAGTTGGCTCACTCATTGATCGCCAATCTGGATCGACTGACATCGGTCCTGCCGGAGCGAACGATTCAAGAGCGACTCAACGAAACTGAGTCGTCTCAAGCATCTCTGGCCGCGCTGTGCGAGCAATCCCTGTTCGATGCGCGAAGGCGTTGTGATGCAGCTCAGGACGCAGAGCAGGACGCTCGGCGGCGGTTGGAGATTGCTCAGCAGCAGCTTACGGCGCTGCTCGGCTATCGCGAAGATACAGCCAAGGCCGATCGGGAGCATGATGAGTCCGTCATGCTGTCGCGCGTCGAGTGCCGTGCACCATTCGCCGGGACGATTGAACGGAAGTCGTATTCGGTCTCCGAACGGTTAAAGGCCGGCGATAGTTTGTTCGTTCTGGCGGACACTAGCCGATTATGGATTGCGGCGGATCTGCGCGAGCGCGAATGGTCGATGCTCAACCTCACCCCGGATACTGAGCTAACAGTGGAGTCTCCCGCACTGCCGGATCGCAAGCTCACCGCGCGTGTGCATTTCGTAGGGCGAGAGGTCTCGCAGGACTCGCATGCCGTGCCACTCGTCGCGACGATCGACAATGCCAGCGGACTACTGCGACCGGGCCTGTTTGTGCGTGTTACGATTCCGTGTGGAGATGCGAACTCCCGCCTGGTTGTGCCGAACTCCGCAATAGTCGAACACGACCGACTGAAGTTCGTTTTCATTCGCAAGTCGGAAGTCGAATACCGTCGAGTCGATGTGACCACTGGCCTCGAAGCTGGCGGACTCGTCGAGATCGAGCAGGGCCTCGCTGCGGGAGATCCAGTCGTGACTCGCGGCGCGTTCATCTTGAAATCCGAGTTATTGCTCGAGGCGGAGTAACCGCCGCTCAGCACATTCCGGTTGATGACCGTTCGCGCCTCGTCTCGTGGCTGATGCCAAGCGGCCCCCAAGGAATTGCTCCGACATGCTCACTCAGTTGATCGAGTTCTCGCTCGCCAATCGGTTTCTGGTGCTGATCCTGACGCTGCTGATGGCGGTGATGGGATTGAATGCGGCCGTGCATCTGCCGATCGACGCTGTACCTGACATGACCAACACGCAGGTCACCGTTGTCACTGAAGCGGGGCCGCTCTCGCCGGTCGAGGTTGAGCGATACCTGACGTATCCCGTTGAGACGACGATGAGCGGCCTCCCGAAAGTCGAGCAACTGCGCAGTGTCTCGAAGTTTGGTATCTCCGTCGTGACTATCGTGTTTCAGGAAGGGACCGACCTCTACCGCGCACGACAATTGGTGACGGAGCGATTACCAAACGCGGCCGAGTTGATACCGAAAGGCTACGGCGCGCCGCAACTCGGCCCACTGACGACAGCTCTGGGCGAGATTCTGCAATTTGAAGTTAGAAGCCAGCGGCATTCACCAATGGAGCTGCGTACGCTGCTGGAGTGGGACATCGCCCCCAAGCTGCGCGAGGTACGAGGCGTTACCGAGATCAACACGCATGGTGGCTACTACAAGACGTTCGAAATTCGCCCTGACCCCGATCGGCTGACGAGCTTCGAGCTGACGCTGGAAGATTTGTTTCAGCGATTGGAACAGAACAACGCGATTGCGGGCGGCGGCTATGTCGTGCATCACGACGAACAACGATTGATCCGTGGGCAGGCGCTGCTGACGAAACTCGACGATATCCGAGAGATCGTGCTGAGTCGGCGGCCGGATGGATCGCCGATCCTTGTCCGAGATGTCGCCGAGGTCGCAGTGGCGCCCATGACCCGGCAAGGGGCGGTGACTCGGGACGGTCGCGGCGAAGCGGTCACCGGTCTTGTCATGATGCTCGTCGGTGAGAACTCACGCGAGGTCGTCGAGCTTGTGAAAGCCCGACTCGACGAGATCCGAACGACGCTGCCTGATGGTGTCACGATTGACGTGACTTATGACCGAGCGGCCTTGATCGGCCGAACGCTCAAGACGGTCGTGACGAATCTGATCGAAGGCGGTTCGCTGGTCATCTTCGTGTTGCTGCTGATGCTCGGTAACTTTCGAGCTGGGCTCATTACGGCCTTGGCGATTCCCTTATCGATGATGTTCGCCACTAATCTGATGGCAGCAACCGGTGTAACCGCCAGCTTGATGAGCCTTGGAGCGATCGACTTCGGCTTGATCGTCGATAGCTCCGTCATCATGGTCGAGAACTGCATTTTGCGGCTGTCGCACAATCCGACGCAGAGGTCGCGCATCGAGGTCATCCGTGATGCCGCGATCGAAGTCCGCAAGCCGACGATGTTCGGCGAACTGATTATCGCGATCGTTTACATACCGATCCTCGCCTTACAGGGAACCGAGGGGAAACTCTTTCGGCCGATGGCGCTGACCGTCCTGTTCGCGCTGGCCGGGTCACTGGTGATGTCGCTGACGTTCATGCCAGCGATGGCTTCGATTGCGCTCCCAAAGCATGTCGACGAGAAAGACATCTGGCCGGTGCGGTTCATCAAACGAATCTATCAGCCGATTGTTTCACGAGCGATTGTACATCCTCTGGCGACTGCGGTAACCGCGCTATCTATCTTCGTCGGCAGCGTGCCGGTGGCTGCAAATCTCGGCGCGGAGTTCATGCCGAAGCTCGAAGAAGGTGACTTACTGATCGAAGCGGTGCGCTTGCCGACAGCATCGCTTGAAGGCTCAGTCGAGATGTCCACACATATCGAAAAGCTATTACTCAAATTTGGCGAAGTGCAGACGGTGTTCTGCAAAACCGGTCGCCCTGAAATCGCCAACGACGTGATGGGAGTGCATCAAACTGACGTCTGGGTGTTGCTCAAACCGCGACATGAATGGCCTCAAGCGAAATCGCGGGATCAGTTGATCGAAGAAATGTCCGCGGTCCTGAACTCACAAGTACCGGGTGTAATGTTCGGATTCACGCAGCCGATTGAGATGCGCGTGGACGAACTGGTTGCCGGCGTGAAGGCGGACGTCGCGGTGCTGCTGTATGGCGACGATCTCGAAGTCCTCGGCACTAAGGCCAAGGAGATCGAGCGGCTTCTGAAAAGCATTCCCGGAGCGGTGGACGTGAAGGCAGACTATCAGGGCAATCTGTCTACGCTGCGGATTGAACCGCGTCGCGACGCCATGGCTCGTTACGGCGTTGATGCGGCGACGGTCATGGACGTTGTTTCGTCGCTGGGAGGCCGCGAAGTGGGTTTCATCTTCGAAGGTCGAGCCCGCTTCCCCATCACGGTGCGCATTCCAGAAGCCTGGCGAAAAGACATCTCGTTGCTCGAACAACTGCCCGTTGCTGATGGCAATGGCAAGCCGATTCCGCTGCGCGAACTGGCAGACATAATACTCGACGAGACGCCTCCTGCCGTCGAACACGAAGCGATTCGCCGTCGCAGCTTCGTCTCCGCGAACGTCCGGGGTCGCGACGTTGCCAGCTTTGTGAACGAAGCTCGCGAGACCATCACCAAGCAAATCGACCTGCCAACCGGCTATGAAATCCGCTGGGGTGGCGATTTTGAAAATCTTCAATCCGCGAGTCGCCGCCTTGCGCTCATTACTCCGGTGGTGCTGATCCTGATCTTCCTGCTGCTGCATCTGTCGCTGCATTCCGCGCGTCTCGCGCTGCTGATCTTTCTGGCCGTTCCGATGGCTGCCTCAGGTGGTATTTACGCACTCGCCCTACGTGGCATGCCATTTAGCATCTCGGCCGGTGTGGGCTTTATCGCGTTGTTCGGCGTTGCAGTCCTCAACGGTCTGGTTTGGGTGAGCGCCGCTGAGACCCTGCGTGAATCGGGCAAGCCAATCCGTGAAGCGACGCAAGAAACCGCTCTCGCTCGGCTCCGCCCTGTCCTCATGACCGCGATGGTAGCTGGTCTCGGTTTCCTGCCTATGGCGGCTTCCAGGAGCGACGGAGCCGAAATGCAACGTCCGCTAGCCACAGTCGTTATCGGTGGTTTGGTGACATCCACGCTGCTCACGTCGCTCGTCGTGCCAGCGATCTATCCGTGGTTCGTTCGGAGCGGCCCGTCATCGACTGCTGAGTAACCTTCGCCTTCAACTCAGCATTCTTGGAACTCGGTCGCTAGCGTAGTGAGTCACGCAGATGGGGAATTATCGAGTGCGGCTCTGGCGCGACGCACTTTTTGCAGAATGGCATCGGCGGACTTGGTCCAGATCAGGGGTTTGGGGTTCTCGTTGCAGGCCGCGACGTAGTCCATGATGACCGTGATCAGTTCGTCAACGCTGCGAAATACCCCCGGCCGAATCGCCTCGCGAGTGATCTCGGCGAACCAACGCTCGATCAGGTTCAGCCACGAACTGCTCGTCGGGGTGAAGTGCATGTGGATGCGAGGATGTTTCGCCAGCCAAGCCTTCACTGTCGCGTGTTTATGAGTCGCGTAATTGTCGGCGATAATATGAATCTCCAGTGACTTCGGAACCGACGCTTCGATCTGCTTCAGGAACTTCAGCCATTCCTGGTGACGATGCTGAGGTTGGCACTGAGCAATAATTCTGCCCTGGGCCATCTCGATCGCCGCGAACAAGGTCGTCGTCCCATGCCGCTTATAATCGTGAGTCAGCGTCTTTAGTCGACCGGGGAATAACGGCAGACTCTTTTGCGTCCGATCCAGGGCTTGAATTTGCGACTTCTCGTCAGTGGAGAACACCACGGCATTCTCGGGCGGGCTCAGATAGAGTCCGACGATATCCACCAGCTTCTGCGGGAACTCCGGATCGTTGGGAACCTTGAACGTCTTCGACAGATGCGGCTTCAGGTGATTGTCTCGCCAGACCCGATTGACCGTGGACTGGCTGGTCCCCACCGCCTTGGCCAGACTGCGAGTTGACCAGACCGCGCCCTTGCGAGGCGTCTCCAAGGTCGTCTTGCGGATGATCTCCGCTTCCAGCGCAGAACGTACCGTCGGCTTGCGACCACCGCGTGGAGCATCCTGCTCGATACCTGCCAGACGTTGCTGAGCGAATCGTTGACGCCACTTGCAAACAGTCCTCTCTGGAATCTCCAGGGCCTGCGCGATGTGTATGCTGAGTTCGCCCTGCGCGGCCCGGAGCGCAATCTGAGCCCGTAACACCAGCCGTGCCGGCGTGCTTCGCCCCTTAGCCCACTTCGCGAGCGTTACCTGTTCCTCAACACTCAACTCAATCACAACGGCACGTCTCATGGCAACATTCTGCTTGTCGCCAGATCAATACCATCCCGAGACGTTGAAGTTTCAGTAATTAACTTTATTTAGGCGTGACTACACTAGGAAACCCACCAACAGGCTAGCAGGGACCACAAGCAAGACTTCGGCGATGGCAACCCGTATTGAACGATACACGGACCATGCTTCCGTGATGACGCCAAGTGCGACGAAAATCCCGGTCCAATACGTCACAACCATGTCTTGGCCATCCACCAGGTTGAGGCCATTCAGCAGTCCCGCGAGGATCGCTGTTGCGACCATTCCGCCAACCGTCCAGCCGAGCGCCAACAACCAGACTCGTGAGCACAGTACTTCGGAAAGTGGACTCTGCGATGGCAGTTGCGATTGCATGTCTAATGTCCTTACCAGCAATCGATCAGATGCTTGCCGAGTCGTCTTAAAGAAATCGCGAACTAGTCAGTCGTATCGCCCCGGTGGCAGATAGATGGTGAACTCGGTCTGATGTTGGATCAGTACACTGTGTGGTCGAGTCTGTTCCGAGAACGGGACGAGGCCAAGTCGATCGAACAGGCCAATGTGAGCCGACAGTATTCGGCCATTCGTGCAATTCAGCCGGTCGTGCCAGATGTGGTATGTGCCCAACAGACCGTCGCGGCGGTGAAAGACTCCGACCAACGGGTGCGTGAGGATCACCCATGCCGTTTCGAGATCGGAGAAGCCATCGAGCATCGTCACCGGTTGCCCCGTGTCTTCGAGAGCCAACGCCACCGGTGCCCAATCGCTGCGCGTCGTCATCGCGTAGCGCAAGTATCTTTTCGCTACCAAATCGAACTCACAGTCGAAACGGATGCGGCCAGGATGCCACGGCAGTTTCCAGAGATGCCGCGGGATCGCGACGCTGAGTGAATCGAGCGACGTGCCGAAGAACCAAACCGCTCGCTGGCCGGTCTCGCGGTCGATGACGTAGGTCCGGTAGTTCGTTTGCCCGAACCGAAACGTCAGCCACGGCAGCCCGACGAAATGAAAATCCTGATCCTCGAACGGGACCATCGACACGAGCACTTTCGGTTGCCCATCGGCTCCCTCGATCAAGTCGAACTCAAATCGCTCATGCACATGTGGCCGCACGCGCGCCGGATCGACCGCGTAGCTGACGATCGAAAAGTGACCCAGATTCGCCACGACATCCCGCCATCGCGTTCGCGGCCGAGTCAGTAATCCAGCATCGAAGGACAATCGCGACAGTGAGTTTGGGTCGTTGGCTGCGTTATGAATTCGCTGTCCGCTCATGGGTGAACCTGTTTGGTCAAAAATTCCGAATCGCCGTTAGCTCAAAACAAACCTTTGATCCCCAGCACCGCTCCGAGAACGATCAACACGACGCTGGCCAATAGGAGTGCCGTTTCCAGCGGAGGCCACGATTGCCGCGACGGATTGTTGCGCGAGAGTCGCAGCGGGTCGTGACGTGAGACCAGCCAGCAGACGCCGCCAGTCAGGATCACGCCGAGGCCGCCGCTGACCATTCCTTTCGCGGTCGTGACGGCGGGCGGACCGATCAGCGTCACGCTGCGCGATTCGTTGGGCCTTCGGGGAGACTTGCTGTGAACGTGCAGCGTGAGTTGTTCGGTGCTCCAGCCTTTGGCTCCAACGCCGGCCGACGTGAGGCCCATCAACACCAGAAACACCGCGATCAGTTTCATTGCGTTTTGGCCGGCCTCGCGCCGCAATCGCTTCTTCGTCGCGGCTTGTTCGGGCGTCTCTTCGGCCTCCAAGACGGACAAGCCGTCGGGCGTGCGTTCGGTCATCTGATCCAGCAGGTCAGCCAACTCCTCGTGATAACGCGAGAGGTTCGAGTACGTCAGAAACAGCAGCGGTCCCCACATCCACCACAAGAACATCACTCCGAACAGCGGAGCCAGTACGAAGATGAGTGGGCTGCCCGGCTGCTCGGGCGAACCGAACAACCAGGCCAACAATCCGATCGGGATGCAGGCCAGCATCAAAAACGTCGGCGACAGGCCGAGCCAGAAGCCAGCACTCGGTGACACGTTTGCCTCCACGATCGAGCCGCGTTTGACGGTCCTCACGCGACCTCGAAGTTGCGGGCACATCCAGCGTGATCTCGGCCAAGTGTTCCGCTCGAATCGAAACGATCCCGATTCGACATCGACTCGGCCGCAGAAGAAAGGCACGTCGCCAATCAAGTCCGGCCGGCGAAGGCACGTCGGAGTCGAATGCTCCAACAGCCGCAACACTTCGTCGCGATCCAACTCACATTGCAGTTGAAACGATTGCCAGGGGAGCAGGTTCATCAGGAAAGTCGCCATGTGTCGCCAACTCATCAGCTCACCTCGTCCGATCGGGGAAGCAACACCGGAAGCTCTTCCACTGTTTGCGTCACGTCATTATCTGCGGTCATCGCGGGGCATCGGGCGAGCAGTGCGCCCATGACGACGCCCCAGATCGTCAACCCTGTTCCCGGCGTAAACAGCAGTCCGAAGAACATGATTGGCCCCGCTGCTTTTCCACCGGCGGTCGTTGAAACGATAGGCTGGCTGGCCAGAAGCCACGCCATCAATCCGACAATGGTGCTCACGAAAACCATCCGTCGTCCACCAACGACTTTCCCCAACGCGGCACCGACAACGGCACCTGCGATCGACATTGCCAGCGCGAACGCAGTCGCGTCTGCCATGATTCCCGTCGCCATGAAGACGGTGCCGATGACCAACCCGGCGGCGAGCAGCAACGAAATCAAACCGACGATGCGGCACCGCATGGCGAATGGTCCGCCGCCGATCATCGCACCCCAGGCATGACAGAACACTGCTCCACCGATTGCCACACCGGGTGGACCTCCCAGCAAGGGGATCGCGATTCCGCAAACAAGTCCGAGAATGACGGCCAGCACAATGGTGGCTGCGCCGACCAGCAGAACCTTGCAGGCGGTCCAGATCGCCAACCCCCAGGTTGGCCGCACGCAGGACCGGACTTCAAGACAGTTCTCGACGCCATCGCTTTCGAGTCGCACTTGTCCCTGGTACCGGCCGCAATTGCGCGGCCAAAAAAGGAGCTGGTCATCTTCCTCTTTGACATCCAGCCACCACGGGCAGGACAGGATGTGCCAATCGCAGGTGTCACTTGTGCGGGGCAGCGCGACGACTTGAGGCTTGACCTCAGTGCAGCACATTGGCCCCCAGTTGAGGGCCATCGGCGAGTTCGAGAGTTTTGCGATCACCATTCGAATTCTTGTCCTCGTTCCTCTTGGCTGGGCGTGCCGGCCACCTGTTCGTCTCGCCTTTCCTCGCGTGGCGAAAACCACTTGCCTGTCAGTTCATGGTCCAAAGCGAATGACTCCCAGGAACGGGCTGGTCCAGCACAACAAGACGATCAGCACGCCCACAATGCTGAAGAGTCCGACGAGTTTCTCGACGCGCGTCGAACGATGAATGCGGCCGCTCTGGCTGGGAGCCGCGAGAAACGTCAGCAGAATCACCGGGAACAGACCGACGTGGCACCAAAACGGAATTGGGTTCGTGCGGTCTCGCGAACCCCCAAAGATCCACGAGCACGATTGCTCCGCACAGCAACACGGTCGGGAGCGTCACCCACCGAGCGGCCAAGCCTGCGGCGCGTTTCCAACCGATGGCGTCATCTGGTTTCGAGGTCATCGCAACGTCCTGCCTCACGGCATGTAAAACATTCTTTCGAGGAGCTTGCTGCCGCTGATGAGCCAGCACAGCAGCAGTGAAACGGCAAGCGACAGAATTGTCGTTGCCCAACGACGCCGTGCCGGCGACTGGTTCGGCAAGAAGCGGCCGAGGAGCCACGCGCTGGTCGCTCCGCCTGCCACGAACAGCCAGCCGAACAGAAGCATCAAGAAGAGGAGAGTGACCTCGATGACGATGCTGCCTTCGAGGAACTTGCGCCAATTGACCCACGGCGCTGTGCTGGTCTCTCGACCCGAAAGCGGCACAGGAAAACGATGGATCGCCAAAAACGGCGACCACACGAACGCGCTGAGAAACGACGACCAGGCTCCTCCGCGTGCGAGGCTGGCCGCGTCGCGCGCCGCCAGCAACTCGGCGATGTTGCGAGCTTGCAATCGCTCGCCCAGCACCGCCGTGAGCCGCTGAAATTCCCAACGACGGCCCCACAGCGACGGAAACAACAAGCTCCCCACAAAACTGGCGAGCAGAAAACACTCCACCAAGTACTCGAACTCCATGCGGCCGGAGAGGAAGAACCCCTTCAGAAAGGCATACGCACCGTAGGCTACGGCCAGCCACCACAAAGAGACGCCCACTTGCAACAGCGGCGCGGACGCCGTCAATACCAGAGACGCCTCATCGGGCAGTGGTTCGACTCGTCCACTCAGCAAACGTCGTCCGAATTCCGTGACGCTCAACTCGCCGTCCTGCATCGTCAGTCGTGACCGTGGGACCAATCCGCCTCCCACCGGCAATCGCGTGCCCGACAGTTCGCGCAGCCGAGACGTGACCGACTCGACGGACTCGGAAAAGTCCAAGCGGGCTTCGTGCCGCGTTTCGGCCAATTGGCTGAGCGCTTTGAGCATGATTTGTGGACCTATGCCTGATGTGATTTCGCCAACTGCCGCCGCAACTCGCCGAGCGATCGTTGTTGTGCAACCAGCCAACCAATCAATCCACCGACCAGACCGAAAAAAACTTGCAGTCGCGACGACCGGTGGCCCGGCAGGTGATACCACGGCGCCCCGGCATACATGGCTCGCGCGTCCAGGCCGGCATACTCAGTCGCAATCGGTAATCGGAACCACGTCACGACGCGGATTGCCGGCTCAGTGACCAATCGCGGGTCGCGGCGTTCGAGTTCCTCCCGGAGCGAATCATTGAACGGGCGCGTCTTGCCGTCGGCTTGAGGGTCAGCCCGTTGCAGCTCCTGATGTCCGAAGTAACGCGGATGCACCGCGTCGCGCACACCTGCCCGCGCGAGAAGCACTCCGATCAGCAACCCGATCAACGGTCCCTTTGCGACGTGCCAGAATCGTGGATGCGGTGAAACTTTCTGGTCGTGTGATGCCGCTGTCATTTCAATTCTCCGCCGAGAGACGTGACTTTTTGATTCCCGCAAAATCCGAAATGGTCTCTGCCAACCGATTCGCGGCCGCTTCTGCTCCGAAGGTTCCCAATTCCAGCCGTTGGCCATCCACAACGAGCAGAGCCGTGTATTGTTTGCGTGGCTGATAACCGGCGCGTCGCCAGACTTTGACCTCGATCACAATCCGCTCCAGTCGCCCGTTTGTTCGATCTCGAAAACCTTCCAGCTCAACCGAGCAGTCGTCTCGGTGAAACGTCAGACAGCGTGGTCCAATCGTTCGCAATCGCCATGCGAGCCACAATTGCTCGATGCCTTTTGCCGCGCAAAGCACGCTGACGAGTCCCAGCCATCCCGCGAAGAAGCCGCCAATCGTCCCGCGCCGCCACAACCAGTAGTCCACCGCCGCCATGACTAGCGATAGACTCAAAGCGACGCTTCCACCCAGGACGGAATCACGAACAGTCGTTTCGTCGCGCAGCGTCAGCGTGTCGGACGTCTCCTCCACCTGCTAGGGTTCGATGAAAAACTTCTCGGCCATGTTTGATCTCATCTGTGTCGATCCACCGAATGAGCCGGAACGCGCTAGTGTCCGGTTTCGAACGCCAATCGGCTCTAAAACCGGACACTAGCGCGTTCCGGCTGATTTGGTCTGAGGCGAAGCCTCGCTAGGTTTCTCCTTCTTGCAGCGGCCAGCCAGTCCGCTGCGAGAAGAGCGTGCCGAGCAGTCGCGGAATGTCGTCGTCGCCGTTTGTGGCGAAGTGCGGCGCTTCCAGCAGGAGGCCGGCGGTGTTTTCGAGCCGCAGTTGCCAGAGGAAATACGGCCGGTGCCCTCTGTCCTTGCGGCGGACCTTGGTGAGCTTCCAGCGGGCGTTGACGTATTCGCGCTCGGGCAGCCAGCCGAAAGCGCGCGAGCGGACCAGCAGCAGGTTGTGGTCCACGGTCCAGCGGGTTCGGTGAAAGCACGCCATGAGACCAAGCAAGCACACGAGGGCACCGAGCATCAGCATCGGGATCATGATCAGCCAGTCGAGAGAGTCAAACAGGGACTGCTGCTTGGCTCGCGCGTCGTTGATGAACGAGATCACGCTGTCCGTTGTCTTCCACAGCCAGACGATGCCGATCGCCAACAGCACCAGCCCGCCGGTGATCTGGTCCGACTTGGGCGGGCTGATCGTCAGTCGGTGCTGTTCGTCGAAGTCGGCGACGAAGTGGTGCGAACGGAGCGCGGCGAGCAGTTCGTCTTCGTGGCTTTCGGACGGCGGCGTCCAACCACCCTCAATGGCGATGCCCGACTGCGACACCTTCCAGCCGGTGTGTTCCGCCAGCAGGTTCGCGATCGCGGTCGCTTCGGCCTGCATGTCGTGAGACGCCTGGAAGCCGACGCGGATGTCCGGCTTGTGGAGCAGGTAATGCTTCCGGCCGTCGCAGACAACCGCCAGCCGCCACTTCCGCCCTCGATCCGCTGCGAGATGCGGTTCGACCACCAATTCGCCGCCGTGCAGTTCGAGGATGCGAAGACGGCCCCGAACTCCGCGTCGCACGATCAGCGTGTCGCGGGAACCTTCCCATTCTTCACGCCACAACGCGAGCCTGAGTATCTGCCACAAAATCGCCGCGAAGGACGACCCGAGCAATCCGACGAACAACAGGGGAATGAACAGTTCCACGACTAGCACGACCCACCCTGGCACCGCGTTCCGAATCAAGTTGCCGAGCCACCACAGCCCGATCAAAAAGGGCACTGAGAAGAACAATGCGACGATGCACGAGCAGCCAATTGCTCCCTTGCGCCACGACGCGCTCCGCCGCAATCGCACGCCACCTTCGTCAGTCGGTTCGACGAGCCAGCCATGATCCGTCAGCGAAAACGCCGGCTTCTCGGCGGACGCGGCGTCGATGATTGCAGCCGGACTGGCTTCAAGCTGATCGACGAACGCCTTCGCTTCGGCCAACCCCACACCGGTCGCCTCGCGGTACAATCGAATGGCGTCGAGCTTGCGTCCGGCACTCAAGGCGGTGCGAATGCTCGCAGCCGTTTCATCAGGAAGCGGATTGGGCGTGGCGTCAATTCTCACAATGTTGGTTCATTCGCTAAACAACTCTGATCTTGAACTTCCTCGGTACCAGTGGCACGCCCTGAGTCATCGAAGGGCGTGAGCCATTGATTCGCACACTTCGGAGATCAACTCGTCACGGCGAGTGACTCAAAGAAATCTGCAACTGCAATTCCGGACCAGGGTCGGAGTTGAGTGCGATGCGAAATCCGGTGGTCGAGCCGTCGATCCATCGCAGGCGGGCCGGTTCGGACGTGTCGGACAATGTGGTTCCGCGCGTTGTGAACAGCGCGCGGGAATCGTCAAAGGGGGTGCCTCCGTTGGCTCGAATCAGGCGGATGCCTTTGCGGCCCCATTCGCCGTGGCCACCGAGCGGCGGCTTCGCGAACTCGATGTGTTGAGGGTCTTCCAAGATGTGCCAGACCGCGAGACCATCCGACGGCAAGCCCCGGCCCGCCGGTCCGACTCCGGCGTCATAGGATCGGCCGCGATGGCGGTTCTCCAACAGAAAGTACTCGCCGCTCCCGTGCGACGGGTCGAAGAGCACCAGGCACTCGCCATGTTCCTCGACTGCTTTCAAGCGATAGTCGCCGGACTTGGTCACAACATTCGGCTTCAGCCAACCTAGCTTGAGTTTCAAGAAGGGGCTTAAATGCGCGGACGTGTAGGAATGGTCCATGAGGCAATAGTCGCCAGCCGCGAACGGCCAAGGAGCATTCATGTAGAGGTCGGGAGCGCCCAGCAGCAGATGCGACAGTTCGTGAGCCGGCGCGCCGAGGTTCGGCGGCAGACCGCTATAGACTTCAGCGATCATCGGAATCCGCATGCCGTCCACGATCAGCGGCTCCCATTTTGGAAACTCGCGACCGGCCGGGACTCGATTCGTCCCGAATGGCCCGGCTTGCGGGATCACGATCAGAATTGCGAGTTCATCCGCTTGCAAGATTTTGTCACCGTTGGAGTCGTACCGCGCGAAATCGAACTCACGATCGGCTTGGCGAATCGCTTCGGTCCATTTCTCGACGTGACCGTTCAGCCAACCATCGCCGTCGCCGTCCTTCGAGTCCTTCTTCGCGTTGGTGTTCCAATAGTGATCGCCCGGCTTGGTCGCGTCGTACCAGCCGAGTAGTCCCGCCTTCTCCAGTGTGACCGCGCCGCCGGAGTTTTCCGCAATCCAATCCGCAACGCTGGGCCGACGACCGAACAACAGTTCGTCCAATAACTTCGCGGGAGGTGCCGCGTGTCCCGCCCGATGTGGATCCCACAGAATCGTCAACACCGCTCGCCGCCCTTTGACCGGCGAGAGCTTTTTCATGCCGATCACCTGCGAGAAATCGGGCACATCATTCACACCGACCTTTTGTGGCGCAACGGCGACTTGATCTGTCGTTGCGGACCATCGAAAGCATCCCAAATTGCCGTCGGCCCATTGCGATTCGTGCTTCAGCGTGATGGTCAGTTTCGCTCCGGCTTCAAACGTCAGCGGCTTGTCGAATTGAAAATCGACGTGATGGTTCGCCGTCCCGTTGTTCCAGATGGCCCAACCTGGGCCGGGCTTGCCGACGATCAGATTTGCGACGCTGTGGCCTTGTTGCGTGTAGTCGGCAGTGGCCTTGGCAACGGCGACCGGCATGGTGGCCTCGTTGCTTCCCTTCGGAGCGGCTTTGATCTCGACGCGACTGAGAATAAACGTGCCGTTGGGCAATCGGCCCGGCCCGCCGTTCGGCAGGCTGTCGTTCTTGAAGACGTCCAGTCGCAGGCCAGTGATTTTCTTGAGATTGGTTTCGGCGACGATCACATAGGTATCCTTCGCCGGATTCAGACCACTGGCGAGGATGACGCCCCCCCTTTTGTTCTTTGAGCGTCGCTCCGCCCGATGACGATAGCTCGACCACATTCAGCGGTATACACGCGGAGGCGGAAGTCAAACGCGACGTGGCAGGTGCGGTTGGCGTCGTCGCATTAGGCGGCGGCACGACCAAGTCCACTTTGGTCGTGGCACCGGCCTTCACCTCAGCGGTGACCGTCGTGAGGAAGAGTCCCAGTTGGTACTTCCCCGCGCGGATCTGACGGATCGTGGCCTTGCCCGCTTCGATCTTGGAACTCAGAGGCGCGAAGTTGCCCAACTCGTCCCGCACCGGAATTTCGCCTTGGTCATTCAGCGGCAGGCAATACACCGACGAATTCTTCGGCGCTTCGCCGATCACGTTGACTTCCAACTAGCCAAGTTGAGCGGGATCAATCGCCAGGTCGGCGGTGATCTTCGCCGAGTCGTCTTTCAGTTCGACCCACTTCCAGTCGAAGAGCGACTCCTCATTCTTGACGAAGACCAGATA
>CAYLTY010000147.1:0-20933 GCA_964386705.1 uncultured Planctomycetaceae bacterium | reverse complement strand
GGGCTGGCGCATGCGGCGAGCGGAGCCGTCACCGCGTGCTGCGGCGCCGCTTGCGATCGAAGTTCAGAGTTCACAGATTGCAGTTTAACGTTGCGACTCAACAACCGAAGTCATCCTCGCCTCAACGATCACGAAGAGAAATCCGACATGACATCGCACGTCTCACGAAGACAGTTCTTGCAGTACTCGTCAGGAAGTTTGGCACTGTTGACCGGTGGATTCAGTCCCCTGCAGTCTGGTCTTGCCGCTGAAGATACCGCCTGGAAGGCCGGTATCGCCAAGGCCGTCATCACTCCCGAAAAAGCCGTCTGGCTGGCGGGATACGGATCGAAACGAGTCCCCGACGGCAAGTTGCACGACTTGTGGATGAAGGCGCTCGCGCTGGAAGACAAGGCTGGTCAGCGCGTCGTGCTGATCACCAGCGACTTCCAGGGCGTACCCAAAGTGATGAGCGATCGCGTGTTTCAGCAGGCCCGCGAGCGATTCAAGCTGGAACGTTCACAGATCATGCTGACGTTCTCACACAATCACTGCGGTCCGCGACTGGGCGACGACCTCATTGATTACTACCCGGTCGAAGCCGAACAAGAGGCACTGGTCGCGGAGTACACGGACCAGATGGTCGCCAAGTGCGTAACGATGATTGGCGAAGCTCTGGCGGCTCTGGCACCCGCGAGTCTGCAAACGGGCAGCGGGCAAACGACGTTTGCCGTCAATCGCCGCAACAACCGCGAGGCCGACGTCCCCATGCTGCTGGAACAAGGCAAGCCGCTGGTCGGCCCCGTCGATCACATGGTGCCCGTGCTCACGGTGACGCGCCCGGATGGAAAGCTTGAAGCCCTGCTGTTCGGTTACGCCTGCCACCCGACGACGCTCAGCTTCCTCACGTGGTGCGGCGACTATCCGGGCTTCGCTCAACTGGAACTGGAGAAGGCTCATCCCGGAACGACGGCCATGTTCGTCAACACCTGCGGCGGCGATCAGAACCCACTGCCACGCCGCAAAGTGGAACTCTGTGAAAAGTACGGTCACATGCTGGCCGTTGCCGTAGAGGACGTCTTGAAGAAACCTCTCAAACCTGTTTCTCCCGGCATCAAGACAGCGTTTGAACTGATCGACTTGCCGTACTTGAAAGTCGTCACACGTGAAGAACTGACCGCCACACTGAAAGATCCGAACGCGCTTAAGGTCCGCTGGGCGACGCGACTACTGAAAAAACTCGATGCTGGCGACAAGTTTGAAGACGCGTACCCGTATCCCATCCATGCGTGGCAGCTCGGCAAAGAGATGCTCATGATCGGCATGGGGGCTGAAACCGTGGTGGACTATGCACTGCGGTTCAAGCGCACCTACGGCTACAGCACCTGGGTCTGCGGCTACACCGACGACATGATCTCTTACATCCCCTCGCGCCGAGTTTGGGAAGAAGGCGGTTACGAAGGCGGCTCGAATCTTTTCGAGTACGGCCGCCCTGCTCTCCGCTGGGCGGGCGACATGGAAGACCGCATTGCCGCGTCGGTCAACAAGTTAGTGAGTCAGGTGCGCAAGTAATCGGAATCACGTCAACAAGCAGAGGCACCACGTGACCACTGCTTGTTGAATCCGCGAGTGCTACTTGCGAGTTGCGTATTCGCGAACCTTGCCTTCGGTTCCGATCTGCACGGTGTAGCTCGTTCCGTCCTTGGCGACAGACAGCTTCACGTGCGTGCCTTGGCAGCCTTCGGTCTGTCCCTTGTTCGCAATGAACTCGCCAGGAGTTTGCTCTGCGTCCGAGATCCGCACGTTACGATGCAGTTGATAGGAATCCTTCAGCGATTTCACCTGCTTCAGAGTCGCCAGAGTCGAGGGCTCACCACCCTTCATCGGCCCGTTGCACATCACGGTGACGACCGGATCAATCGCTCGCACCAGAGTGGGGTTGTTGCTGACTCCCAAGCCGTGATGGGTCACCATGAACACATCCACCTGCCCCAAGGGATTGTTCGGTGTCATGAGCTTGGCTTCAACGTTCCACGTCAGATCCCCACAGGTCAAGAACTTGAAGTTCCCGAACTTCAAAAGCGTGCTGACGCTGGCGGCGTTGTCGCTGTCGTCCACTGGTTGAGGCTTGTTCTCTTTCGCATAAGGATTCGGCTCGCCCGTGTTCGGAATCACGTCGCGACTGGCCGTCACAACCTGCATCGTCAGGGACGTTGTGCCATTCTTCAGCGGGACCATGTCGCCAGCCTTGACTGTCTTAGACTGATTCTGAGACGCCTTGCGATAGTCCGCGATCCGCTCGCCGAACTTCCCATCTTCCTTCAGCGTCTCAGGAATCCCGCGATCCCAAAATGTGCCGATCTTGATCTTCCCGGTCAGCGACCCATGGTTGCCGTAATGGTCGAGATGCCAATGTGAAACGAGCGCATGATCAATCTGCTGCAGCTGGGCGATGTCCTTGGCGACCTTGACGATCCGGTCTCGGTCTCGTCCCCCGTAATCGGGATAGCCTGAGTCGATCAACATCGACTCACCCTGTGGAGTCACGATCAGCGTCGCCGCACCGCCTTCGACATCGACGAAGTAAATATCAAGCCGTCCATCTTTCTGATCCGCTCGCACAGCGGCCTGACTAGACAACGCAGCCATCAAAACCAGCCAGAGCGCAGCAATTCGAATTCGCATGTCGGACCTCGTAAGAAGGAAGAGCGTGAATCACATCCACATGGAACGATATCTGTTCGAATTCAGCTCCGGCCAGCGACCGCAAACAATCATCGAATGCACCAGTTGCTGCCTTGCCTGCAGAACCTCATCCAGTAGACTCCGCGCCGTCTTGGCCAGCCGCCGTAGGGTGCTGTGCCAGCCATGCATCCGTAGCTCAATTGGATAGAGCATCGGTCTTCGGAACCGAGGGTTGGGGGTTCGAACCCCTCCGGGTGTACTTTACAGCGTAAGGACTTACGGCGATTGGCCTGAGTCATCGAAAGCAGTTGGCACAGAATTCGGCATGGAATTCTTGCCTCACCGACGCCACCGATCACAGGGACTGCCATCTCTGAGATTGGAACTCTTCGGCTTGCTCGTGTGGTTAACCCTCGCAGCAGGAGAGTGTAATGGCTCGTCGTTCTAAGCCGTGGTTTCGTGAAGCACGTAGGGCTTGGTTTGTCACCTTGGGTGGCGTTCAACACAACCTTGGTCCTGACAAGAAAGCCGCCTTCCAGCGCTTCTATGATTTGATGCAGCAACCGAGCGAGCAAAAGGTCGACTCGCGATTGCTTGTTGCCATCATCGACGCCTTTCTCGATTGGGTCGAGAAAAACCGTTCGCCAGACACCTTCGAGTGGTATCGCTATCGCTTGCAGCGATTGGCCGAGCGGCATCCGACAATGGAGCTCAGTGACCTGAAGCCCTTTCACATTGAGCAGTGGGTCGATTCGTATCCCGCACTCAAGGTGACGTCACGGCGAAACTACTTTCGATCCATCAAACGCTGTCTCGACTGGGCCGTACGTCAGGGATATCTCGATAAGAGCCCCTTGCTGAAGCTCGAAGTTCCCGCAGGGGAGAATCGCGAAATTGCCCTTACCGATACCGACTTCGAAACCCTGTTGGGCCATTGCGTGGATGACAATCTGCGCGATCTTGTGATTGTCACCTGGGAATCCGGGTGCCGTCCCCAAGAGTCGCTACGCGTCGAAGCTCGCCATGTAGACTTGGCCAACCAACGCTGGGTCTTTCGTAAGAAAGAATCAAAAGGCAAACGCGCTCCACGAATCGTGTATCTCACAGACAAGGCGCTGGAGATCACCAAACGGCTCATGGCAAAACGTCCGCACGGTCCTCTCTTCAGAAATTCAAAGGGAGCACCTTGGACGACTGAAGCAGTGAACTGTGCCTTTGATCGCATTCAGTTCCGAATGGGAAAAGAGCACCTCAGAGCAGAGAAGTATGTTCTCAATGAGGACGAGATAGCGGCAAAGATCGCCACACTCTGTAAGACCAGAAAGAGCCACGGCGTCAGTCAACAGAAGTCTGCATCCGAACTGCGTGAAGAAGCTCGTGCCAAGTTGCTCAATAAGAAGGCCGCAGAGAGAGCACCGCGCTATTCGCTCTATGCCTTGCGGCATTCGTGGGCAACGAAGGCTTTGAAATCGGGATTGGACGGACTGACGGTCGCGATCCTTATGGGCCACTCAGACCCAAGCACACTGGCGAGGGTGTATCAGCACCTCTCACATGATCCGCAGCATCTACTTATGCAAGCTCGGCGGGCAAATGGCGGTGCGACATGATTTTGGGGCGCTGAGAGTTGCCAGAAGAACGAAAAAGCCTCGGTCGACTGCCATCGACCGAGGCTTTCAGCAAACCTTTTCGGCTTGCTCGTGTGGATCAACATCACGGCTTCAGAGCTGAATGTGTTTCAGCCGCAACTTCCGGGGCCTAGAAGTTTGACGCCGTTGCTCTCTCGCTGACTTACGGGACTCAAGAAACTCCGCAAGCTGCTCTTCGCTGACACGAATGCCAGCGCAACGGTAGTGCTGCAACTGTTGTGTCTCGATGAGCTTGTAGACGGTCGCTATCGAGCAGTTCAGTCGCTCGGCCACCTCCGACACTCTGAGCATCTTTCTCTCCTCACCATTGACCTCGCCGGTCACATTCAAAGCCTACCTGGTTTGCACGCTACAAAAGATCGCTGGGCTCCGGCGTGCTACTGACTCGCATTGCAATGGCGATCAGCAGCAGCCGGAGACATTTGGCGCGCGACAGCTTCATCCCAGCGATGACGAAGCTCGCGTTGAATCAGTGACTTGCTGTACTTCTTTCGGCCAGCAGCCATGACGCCGTGTTCAAAGCGCTGCAGTCGGCCTGCTTTGGCCCACAGCGAAGCAGTCCTTGCGCACACTCCGAGAAGGCTTGCCAGCTCGCGCTGGGTAATCCAATCGGACTTCGGTTCCGGGATTGCTTCCACTGTGGCTGCCTTTCCTGAAGTTGGGCCATTGATCAACGTAGCTCACGCTATTATCATAAAAAGCGTAACTCAACGCGTCAACGGCCTAGGCAGAGGAAGTGCATCCATGACATCGAAACTCAGTGAAGCCGCACAGCGATTGAAATGGGTTCTGAAGAAGGTGTGGAGTGGTTCGCAGACACGGATGGCGGCCGATATCGGAGTCTCGCAATCAGCCATCTCGAATGTAATTACGGGGCGCCAACAGCCTGGCCGTAAGTTGCTGGCGGCCGTAGCAAGTAACTCAGTGATCAACTCCACATGGCTGGTAACCGGTGAGGGCGATCCGCTGATCACGCAGATCACGGAACCAGGGCGTCGCGCCCTCTATGTTGTCCGCCGCCTATTCGAAGGACATCCCGAAGATAACGGTGACTGCCTGGGAACCATGTTGGAGGTGCCCATCAGATTCTACCGACCGACTCGATACTGGTACGAGGTGGCTCCCGGCAGCCCGCTAACGAGTTATGGCGATTTGGGAATTAGAAAAGGTGACTTTGTACTCTTTGAACCTGATCCCAAGGGGTGGCCTCAGAGCCTTGAGGGACATCCATATATTATCAGGACCCTCCAAGATGGCCTGCAAGTTGACCACATTCTAAAGCATCACGGCGATCAGATCGAAACAAGGATCAAGCATTCAAAGGAGCCCATCAAAGATGAGCATGGCCGAAACTATCGATATGTCCAGATAGATAACGACGAGCCACGCGATTCCCATACCGTGAAGATAAGTGACATCGTGGCAGTTGGAATCTTTCGCATGGGCAGCTTCGGCGATGCAGGCATGCGACCAACATGATGTCCAGCTAGCTAACGACATTCTACGAAAAAGGCCGACCCTGGCAGGTCGGCCTTTTTTAGTTCACTCCGGACCACATCAGGAGCAACACTATGATAGCAACCAATGTTGTATCCGCCAATCCGTCTCTGTCCTGGCCGACAGAGTCCCTGCGCAGCGCACAGAGCATCGAAGCCGAGTGCCTTAACACGCTTCGTTTTTTCATCGCCTCCGAACAAATCACACAGCTAGTTGCGTTTGACGTCTGTGAACCAGGGGCGCGTACATCGTACAGTTACGCAGGATTCTTTGATTATCAACACCTAGATCAGATGGCCCATCACGCTGCCAGATTCTCTGGCATTGCGAGAGGCGTCCATTTCACGTTGAACCCACTAAAGCCCGAAGCATTTGAGCGCTGCCCGAATAGATTGCTACCTGTACGAAAAGGGGTTCTTGCGTGCGATAATGACGTGCTCAGCCGAAGCTGGCTCATGATTGACTTCGATCCTGTACGCCCTTCTGGAATATCAGCAACAGACTCTGAAAAACGCTGCGCTTGGAACACCCTCGAATGCGTTTGCAGCTTCCTGAATAACGCTGGTTTCCCACCTCCGATCATCGGCGACAGTGGGAATGGATACCATTTGTATTTCCGGATCGCCTTGCCTGCTCAGGACAAACTCCCGCACCGTCTTCTGAAGACGCTCTCGGAACAGTTTGGATCTGCCGAAGTCGAAATCGACACGACGGTCGGCAGTGCATCCCAACTTACAAAACTGTTTGGAACACGGTCAGCCAAAGGTCAAGGGACTGCTGACAGACCGCATCGACCTTCGTCAATCCTGAGTATTCCTCATCTCGCAACGCTTGATGCCGACGTTCTCGGTCGGCTTTTGCCTTCAGCTCGACCCAATGTTTCGACCAGCGGTCGAATACCGAACGGTGACAATGTCGTCCAGCGGGCACGCAGCTATCTGGCCAGAATGCCTCCATCCATATCGGGTCAGCATGGTCATGACCGGCTGTTCGAAGCTGCATGCCGCTTGGTTCAAGGCTTCGCACTGTCTATCCCTGAGGCATTGCCTTTACTTCGCGAATTCAATTCACGAGCAGAACCGACTTGGAGTGAGAGCGAGCTCCTTCACAAGCTAGAAGATGCTCAGGCACGCTCAGGCGTTCGCTCACGAGGATACTTATTGATCGACAACGTCCATCCTGCGTCACCGCACACAGAGGCGAAAACGTCAAGCAGCTCCGATGAACTAGCTGAGCCGCTTTCTGGACAGCCGTTTCCGATTGCGATTCCCGACTTCATTCCGGCGCCTACGAGGTACGTCGGAGAGTATTTAGCAGACCACTGGATTGAGGCACGCCGAGGACGCCCTAAGTTCGATTACGACAGCTATCTCTATTGGTTGGCGCTACATGGCATTTATACACAGCAGGTGGCCCCAGTCGTTGTTCCCGATGTCGTAGTTGCTGCTGGCCTTGGAGGAGCCTCACCATCCAAAGGATGGCGGAATCGACTACTGCTCAAGAATGGCCGAAAACGTCTTTCCATCGAAGCTGTGCATAACGAACAACAGCGCCTGCGAGCAGAACTCAGCGAGATTATTCCCACTTTAGAAGCGGCGGTTGAAAGTGGCCAATCTGAACGTGCTGACATTCTCGCCCTTGCCGACCGAGTCTACGCGGTATTAGACCACCAATCGGAACTAAAGAGCCAAATGTTCGACGAGGGGTGCCCAGTTTACTGCCCCCTGCACGGGTCTAGAGACAAACACGAGCACTACGTACTTCGACCAGGTGAGAATCTCTTGGGATCCCTGGCCGAACTTGGAACCAAAACGGCAGCGAGCGCGTTCACGTTTGACTTTGATATGAAGCAGGAAGGACAACCTGCACATCTCGATACCCTACTGAGGTCCAATAAGATCCAGTGGGCTTATTTGCCTGTTCAGATTTTTGGACAGGCTGCGGGGCTATCACCGCGTCAGATCCGACTCGTCCAGGGACTTATGCGAGAGCGCACTCGGACCAAGACTCAATTCAGGCAGAACGCGGCTAAACCGCGGTTAGTAATAATTCGTAATGCTCGGGTCAAAGCAGTGCTGCGCGACGCCGAAATCACCTGTCCATTTCTCAATAACGACGAGAAGTACGTCGCATTTGGGGGCAACTTCAAGAAGCGTCGTGGTCAAGGGTACCAACTCATGGGAACTTTTGACGATGACTTTCAGCGTCAAGGAGGCTGGTTACGACGCCTCGGCTATCCAGCCACCCGTCAAATGGCGGAGACTGAGGAAGAACGTGTATGGCGGTGGATTCGCATAATGTTGGATGATCTAGCGGATCTAGCCCCGTCACTCGGCTTGATTGCTGGGGCAATAGATGGAGTCGGCCGATGGCGCTCCCTAGATGAATTACGGGTGATGATCAAAGAAGCTCGCAACCGACCTTGGCTGAAACGATGTTCCCTCAGAGTCTTTGCTCCCGATGACCATCTAATCCGGTGGCGTCAATGGTTTGCGGAGCGTCTCGGTTATTCTTTCATTTCCGGCGGAGATTGGTCTTGTCCGGAAGACGTGGCAATGGTTGAGGCAATTCGTCCCACTGCTGAGTCAATTCGTGCTCGGATGTTTGCCAGCGGGATTAAGGGCAAAAGTCTAGCCGCATACCTCGGCTGGACAGAATCACGTGTGAGCAGGCAGCTCGCTGGTAAGACAGCACTTTCAAATGAGTTGATCGCAGCAGCTCAGCAACTGATGCCAGACCTCTCATGCAATGAGATTGCAGATGCCTTGGGATAATTCCTATGGAATTGCAGGGGACCGCCCGAAATATGGGGGGAATTGCGGAGGGGCGCCAGATAAATGGGGGGCAGGCAAGCGGTAATAGATTGTCGCGTAACGATTTACAAAATTGCCCTCTTCTAACGAGTCTAATGACGAGCATTAACGACAGCAGCGATGCCGCCTCGCCTGGCGGCTCGTTGCTGTCGCTGCTGTTTTCTTTAGTAATCCAGAAAAAGGGGGGGCACTGAGTATTTGTAGCCGCCGAGTTATCGGTCGCACCGCGCGCCGTCGAGATGAGTCTTCAAAGATGTGCTGCGGTCATTCGCGAGGAGTACTAGCGCGATCTTGCAAGCTGCGGTTCACAAGAAATAATTGTGGATAAAAAGCACAAGGATTGACATTTTGCTCGTTTAGTAGAAAATGTTTTCGGGGATGACGAATCTTCGCATTGAAGACTCAGGTGGATCTCTCCATTTTGGATGAGACCTAATTGTCCCCGGTAGTTGGACAGCATCGCTGTCGGCTCTGCAATTTGCAGGGCATGTATTGGGAGACTCGTCGCGAGTTGTTCGCGCAAAGCTCCGCTTATGTGTGCGTAGATACGCACACGGTATTCGTTGATGCTGCGCGTTGTTGATACGTCGGCATCTGCGAGATCCAAATGGGGCGCGGCATTATGCTGACGAAGGATCTGATTCCAATCCGTGAAGTTTCGTCGTTTTTTCCGCGCCAGCCGAGCCACCAGACGATCAGGCGATGGACGACTAAAGGCGTTCGCGGAGTCGTGCTACGATCGCTGGTAGTCGGGGGTGCCGTATACACGCATACTGATTGGATCGACGAGTTTATCCAGCAACAGAATTCGCCCACGAACCTTCTCATGGGAGGTAAGTGAAGATGAATGTTTCACTCTTGATCAGCGAACTTTCCGCTCACGGTGTCGAGCTCGAATCTGACGGCTTCTCGCTACCAGCCCCCAAATGGCCGGATCAGTGTCCTGGTCATTTGCGTGAGTTGTTCAAGAAAAATCGGCGGGGCATCATGTCGCGGATTGCGCCTCCCGTATTCGTTCACATAGTGACACGATCAGTCTGTGAGACTGCCACGAATTCCAGATCCGCGACTCTTGACGGTGCGGTCGAGAGGTTCATGTGCCTGGCGTATATCGATAACACGATCGTCGTTTGGCTGCCGGGCTTAGATGATGACTGCGTTGGCTCTATCGTTCCGAGGTTGGGTTTGGGGCAACGAGCAACGCAATCTGAACTCGTGCAGATCGTGACGGATCGCAAGGCCCCATCAATTCTCCGCCGCGCAGCAACGTCAGGGCGTCCGTTCTGTGGTTGGAACAGCCGAAGCACTGAAGCAACTGGTTGGCGCGGAATGGGACTCCCTGCTCCAGCGCGTTGGATTGAGCTTCGAGAATTGGCACGAGCCGGTGGATGGGCCGTAGACTTCGACGAGCTCTTGTGGAACCTGATTGGTGTTCGTCCGACGCAAACGAGTACGACACCAAACGATCAGCAGACGAGTGACGTCCGAAGCAATTTGGAACTCGCAGATTATTGGGCAACGCAGATTCGCACCGGGCTCGACCATCTGTTGGGAGTGGCTGACCTCTACGACCGATTAAAGCAGCACGACGAACCCGAACTTGTGGAGTTGCACCACGCCATAAACTCCTGTGGCATCGGCCTAGATGTCGAACTGGCACGTGCGGTGTTGAGTCTCGGCAAGGAGTATGCGGAAACCCAATTCTCCTACATCGTGGATGCAACGGGCGGCACGATGACGGCGGTGCAGTTGCTAGACGACGCTTACGTCCTGTCGTGGCTTAAATCTTGGGGACTTCGGTTTCCCAAGTTGAGCCCAGAGGCCCTTGAGTGGTCGCGCACTCACCTTCGTTCCGTCGGGTTACAACGTCATCCAGCCGTAGAAGCCGTCTTGAACGCTCGTCTTTTGATGGCTCGCCAGCCTATCGGTTGCTTGCTACGCGCTCTGGAACTGGTCGATGAAAGTGGGCGGGTTCGCCACCACATGAATTACTTCGCGAATCGGAGTGGCGAGTTCTCAAGCCGCGGGATTGATTTTGGGGCTTTAGTTGCCAGTGCGTTTTCAACGTACGAGCACTGGCAGTTCATTTTTAGTAGCTTTCCTAGCTGGGACGAACTCGTGTCCAAGATCCCAGCTGCGGAGTCTATTGATAGCGTATTGGCTGTGATGGCTGCGGACTGCTTTGTCCCCGCTGCACAGCATGTACTTAAAGTCTGTCATTGGCTCTCACTGAAGGATGAGATTCCTCAGTGGATAGCTGGTAATAGATCGCGGCACTCAAATTGCGAGACCAATTCACCAACCGATGGAACGCGTCGTGCATTCGCTAAACGAGTTCGTCGAGCCCTAGACAATGGACATTCCGCCGAGGTCGGCAAATGCCTGTTTTTGCCATCCTCGGAATCGATAGACGTTCGCCTTCCGAGTGGTCGAGTGCTCCACTACCGCAAAATGGAGTCATTTCACTCCGACCATTCCGCATATCTCCGCGAGGGGCTCGCGGTTCCTCCATCTGCCCCCTCGTTCCGCGAACAACTGGATGAGGATGTCGTTGTGGATGACATCGCACGGGCGGTCAGCCGTGATGTTGTGGCGGCAGCATTGCTCAGTTGTGCAGACATTGGAGTCGCAGTCGTCGCGCATGGCTCGGATTTCATCGTTCTAGAGATTCCCGAGCGCTCTGGGCCAAAGGACTTTCATTCGCATCTCACGAGGGCACTCGAACCACCGGAATGGGCTGAGGGATTGATTTGCAGCGTCTGCCACACCAGCTGTGGGAGCCTCGGTTTCGCTAGCCACTGGAAATGGGCTGAGCAAGACAGTGGTGTCGGCATTCCTCTTTAGTGAAACGGCTCTTATGTACCGAGGTAATTCAGATCCGCGAACAACTTTTAAAGACGAAGCAAGGACGGTCCCATTGGCACTGGTATCTGAAGCAACGGACGACGACTCGCCTTGGTGCGATAACGACTATTGCTCCACTCTGGCAGAGCGGCAGTTGCTCGCCTGGTTGACCGCAGCGGCCGACCTTCCTGGTAAGTCAACGATCCGCACAGCATTGCTAGCACTGGAATTGGCAACCATGTGCGGCCGAAAGCAGCACCTTGGAATTACACCACAAAGTGTCGCGACCGCAGGACTGAGTCGAGTTGCCGCGTATGAAGGATTGCGTTTGTTGGAATCAGCGGGGCTGGTCAGGGTCACGCGGTGTCGAGGACGTAGCCCACTCGTGACAATCCTGGACCCGAACGACACACCGTAACGAGGAAGAGCAATGCCGCGGAGACGGACCAGATACTACCCCGATTTCGGTCCTCTGTTGCCAACGAGCGGTCCCGACTGGTGTTGGTCCCGAGCCGTCGAACTGGTCACCTCGGGTCGGCACACGAGTCTGAGTCGGGATGGTCCCGATATCGCGAGAGCCGTCACTTTCATTCGCAAATTAGCCAAGCATCGCGCGAAGAATTCAATGAACCAATTACTGAAGGAAGATGCGAGCCTGACGTTGGCCGTCAAGCTCCATCATGAAGACAGTCGCCGAGCCTTGGAACTCAAGTGTCGAGTTCTGGGACGGCAATCGGCGGGTGCTATTGCCGTTGAGATGGGGCTGACCGAATCCTTGGTCGAGACCTATTGTCGAATGTTTTTCGACGTGAAGCGGAGTTTGGGGGCAACCAGCTACATTCTGCACAATGTCATCGGTCTTCATCCAAGCGAGCCGGCAGCGGTGGAAAAGTTGATGATGGCCTTTGCCTATTACCGGGGACCGTCGCTGATTGAATCGTGGCTCGATTTCCTCGATCACCAAGGAGAGCCGCACGACCTGACGACAGAGGTGGGCCGGACGCGTGAGTCGATCGAGCTGCTAGTGGCCGTTCACTCCCTTCCCGCTGACGCTCAAACATCTGCGAGTCTCTTTAAGCGCGCTAAATTGATCTTCGAACCGTGCAAAGACTTGTTCCCGAAACGGTCGTTTGAGCCTGGCTTCTCAAGAACAGTGGCTGAATTGCTTCAGGAAATGACTTGGAAGCCACCCGGCACAAGGGGGGATTCGAAATCAGGGCAGGTTAATGGTCCGAGTTCAGGGCATGATTCATCGCCAATGAGGCATACTGCGTAATTTGGAGAGGCAGAGGACGCGTGAGCCCCGTCCAATCGCGGTCTCGCGTGAGGAAACGTAATTGTTGCACAAAGGAACTAGGGATGGCTTGGGAAAAAAGGCGCGGTGCAGCTGGAAAGTATCTCTTCCGGGCCAAGCGGATCGGCGGGCGGGTCGTGAAGGAGTACGGTGGGGCACTAGTAGATCCTGTGGTCCGAATCATCGCTCGTCATGACCGACTTAGCCAAGCAGAGCAATCGGCCCGGCAAGAATGGAATGACAAGGAAAGTGAGGCATACCGTGGTATCGACGCATCGCTCACCACCGTCCAACGCCAGATACAACGTGGTGTGCAATGCTGGCGACGATGTCGGGATCGCCAATCAATAGGTTCAAAGGTGAAGATACCAGCGCTTCAAACCAAGGATCACACTATGGCAGGGAGATTAGGCAGGCAGCCCGTGAGCCGTGATGAATTTGACGAACTAGTGAAACGTGCCGAAATCGGTAACGCCGACGCATTGTCCGAGCTGCGGAGGCTGATGCGCTCGGACCCTGAAACATGGCAGCGCGTCGGGGATCTGACGGATCACGTGAAGCGGACGTTTCTGGGCCTGATGGTTCAGGGGAATGTCGTCGCCCGTGAGTCTCTCAGCATCCAGCTCGAAGAATTGGCAAACGAACTCCGCCAGGGACATCAGTCCGCTCTACGCAATCTGGTCATCGATCAAATTTTGATTGCGTATCTTGATCTGCATTATCAGCAGACTCTCGCTGCTGGCCCTCAGGACCGAAAGGGAGAAGCGGATCAGCTTGAACGTCGTATGGAGCGAGCACGCAAGCGATACCACGCTGCGTTGGAGTCTCTTGGTGAGATGGACAAGATCCTGGGTTTGGCTGCTAGTAGCACACCAGAAGCGCGTCACCACCAAACCACAGCGCAGTAGTCGTGTTAGGAGAGTTGACTTCGGCGAAGAAAAAGAATGCTGCTGATAGATAAGCAAAATCAGGTTGGGGGCGGGCAATGATGCCCGCCCCCAAATTCAAACGGTCCTATTCGTCGTTATGCCGGACTTCGGCAGGTCCCGGTTGAGGAGTTTGATCCACGCCACAATCAATCGTGCGAGCTTTTACGACGTGTCACCCACAACGTGAGTCTCGCCCAAATCCAAACGGCTAAGAGCGACAGCATGCGTCCTCCAGTTTCAAGATTCACCCCGGCCATGCGGCACATTCATTTCTGAATGAGCAGCCAAGACAGACCAATGGCGAGGGTGCTGGATGGAAGTGGCCGGATTGAATTGCAGACCAAACGCTCCGCATCACTCGCTTCGTACGTTCGATCCGCTGTTGGTTCAGTGCCACATCAAAGCATTCCACCGTTGAGGTCTTCGCTTTCGTGATGACGGCGAATTCCAACTGGATGGGTTTACCGGGTACCAGATCCTTGGCTAGTGCGGCATAGAGCAGGAGTTGCTCTCCTGCACGTTCGGCTTGGCCCGTGGACCAACGCGACCTCGCTGTTTTCAGGTCGATGATCTTTAGGGCGTCTGCGGTCTCGACGATCAAGTCAATCCGACCGAGAATGTCGGGAAGGCCGGGGATCAGCGGCTCGCGTAGCTCTTCCTCCACCCCAAGCAATCGGCCGTCCGGTCGTGCGAAATCACTGGCTCGAAATGCTTCAATGACTCGATCAGCAGTCTCACCGATCACGTCGAGGTTGTGATTCTTTCCGAAGCGAATAGCGGTATTGCTGCACCGTGATTGCCAGCCTTCCCAGAATGCAATCAACAACTCGTCTCGGCTGGGCGGCTGATATCCGGCCATCAATTGGTTGAAGTGATACTCCACCGCGTGGTGAATGGCACCGCCTATAGCCAGGCTCACGGTCGTAAACTTCTCTGGCAGTCCCGCAACGTATTTGAAGTAATACTTCAGCGGGCATTGCTGATAGGTGCCGATGGCCGAGAAGCTGATGTAATCGCGATGGAATAGAGGTTGAGTTTCCGATTGCTGACGCTCAACCGGCGCGATCATCGGCCGCCTCCCGCGCCGGCAGGTTGGGCATTCAGGTCGTCAATCAACTCCGACGCCTGTTGGAGGCCGAGTTGCTCCACAGTATTGACGCCGTACCGTTGCAAGCGCGGCGTAAGATCCAATCGAAGACGAGTTGTGATGGCATTGATCGCCCGAACCTGCGATTGAGTCGCCGCACGGCCATTCGGGCGACGCGAGACGCGATGTCCGTTCGCCCCTGCATGGCCGTTGCGGTTGCTCTGTGGATCTGGACCGTGACCATTTCGGCCAGTGTTCGGCAGAGCCGTCTGCTGCTGGTTTAACTCTTCCTCGACGGATGCCTTTGCCAATCCGAACAGATGGCGCACGTGCTGCCGCAACCGTTCCGGGTCTCCGACAGCTCCAGAGTCCAGTTCAAGCTCCAGGTTTGCGCTCGCTCCGAGCGAGCCGTAATCGGGTAAACCGACCTTCTTCGACAGTCCGACGCTCAACCGTAATGGCATTGCTGGCTGTCCTTTCTTGGTGAATGATGGCAGTGGTAATGCGGCTGCGTTCTGCTACTCGCTCTCCGCAAGTCGGCGCAGCTTTCCGGACAATTGATCAATTTCGGCGGCCGTCAGCGGCTGGACGTCCTGCATTCCGGCCAACTTCAGGTAGGGACGCGCCGAGAAGTCGCCGCTCTGAGTGATTTCGTCCTTCCAGAAGATCAGTGCGGCCAAAGTTGTGGCCAATTCGCGCTGCGTGAGCATGACCTGCTCTCCCTGTAGAACTTGAGTATGACCAGCGAGAGAACAGACGCTCGACTCAATCAGCGCTCAGAGCGTGGACTGAACTCGGCGAGCGACGCACCGCACGTCTGGCACGTGAGCCGCGTCGTTGCTGTTTCAGTCCTGAGATAAGAGCCCTGGTTCTTGTCAGGACGTCGCGCAGCGTTGTCCGCAGCGCTTCACCCTCGACAATCAGTTCCGTCAATGACTTGGCCTCTGGCTGTGCGTTCCCTGCGGTCACATCAACGTGCTCACGACGTGGAGGTGTCGAGGACTGATGGCCCCTCAATAGGTTGGTGTTGGATGGTGCTGCTACTGAAGCACCAGGCGCCAGCGGCTTCGGTCCTTGTGTTTGAATCTCCCGAACTGGAGATTCGATGCGCGATGCGGTGGCATCTCCCTTCAGCACGGCGTCTTTACCGAGCAGAGCCCAGAGGTAGGCACGGCGATCCGATCGGCAGAACGCAGGCAAGTCAGGATCGCGCAAGTAAACCTCGCGAAAGCCGAGTTGGATGGCTCGCGTCAGGTAGTTTCGGTCCGTGCTTACCCGGAGTTCTTCACCTTGCTTTCGTGAGTTGCTCAAGAGCAACTCAGTCATCAAGGCTTGGCGTTCCGATTTGGCTCGGACGATGACGGCGCCGTTCAGGTCCAAAGTCGCGGGAGCGCACGAGTCCTCTGAACCAGGCAGCCGACCAGCAGCAACGAGCAGGAAACCAGCATCACTCTCCGCGATGCACAAAGTTGTCTGGGCGGTAGTGATTTCCGGCAATTGGGCATCGATGTCGGGGAAGCGGCGTTCCTTCTGGATCTGGAGAGCGACGGTCCACGTATCAGCTCGTAGGAACACCCAGTCGGGAGTTCTGGCTAGCGATATCGTCCGTGCCTCTCGAATCGCCCGAGCGGTGAAAGCACCCGTTATCGGCACCAGCACACTGTCGGTCCAAGGGAACTGAAAACCGCTGTGGAGCAATGCCTGCCGACTATCGGTCGCGGCGATCTGGCCATCGCTGCCTCTCAAACGGATATAGCTCAGGGCATATCTCAACGAACCGCTCTCGGTGGTGGCACTGGCCTCGGCCATTGCCGTCAGGAACTCATGGCCCACGGCTACGAAGTTTTCTGCCACCTCAGGCATGGCTGTTGGCTCAACCAGCGTGTAGTCGGCACTTTGAGGGATCCCCGCATCACTCCAGCGCAGTGTTGCCACGTTGATCGACCGCTCGATCCGCACCACGTCACTCTGGCGACCTTCACATGCGGCCAATGCGTCGATGGGCAGTGCGAACGAGTCCGGCTGATACTTGCCCGGGACTCGCCATGCGATGGCGAGCTCTCCGTGCCGGGCGGAGACCGTCAATTCCTCAGGCGTCGTTTGAAAAGTGACGCAGCAGGTTGACCGACGTGTTCCCGTCAGTCCCAGCGACTGCCGGATCGTGCTGCGCAGGACAAGCATCTGTCGACGAGTTAGTTCAATCACGATGTCTCCGTCTGCAACGAGGGTGGGATTTAGGTTTTGAGTCAGGCTGGCGATGAACGGTCCGGCGCATTGCCTCGCGGTATTGCTGCATCACCCAGGCAAAGCCGGCCCACGCCAACAGCGCGGGCCAGCCCACCACGAAGTACATGACCACACAGATCACGCCCCAGAACACCACATAACGCTCGCAATCCGTTTCCAGTCGCGCGAGGCGTTGTCGTCTATCATCAGAGCTGGCCGCGTTAAACCACCCAGCGCAGAGAGTTCAGTGGCAGACAGGCTGCATCAGTGGAGCGATCTTGTTCCAAAGCATCCCAGTTGATGATCTCTGGGATGAGTTGATCCGGCTCAGGGTCAAAGTCTTGGTCCTCCAGGTCGAGCAGTGAGAAGCCGCGACTGCGGATGACGCTCAGGTCTTCGCCGGTGGCCAGTGCCACATCGCGATCGAGGTCTTGTTGAAGCGAGTTACATACAGGCATGTCAGTCTCCAGATGAAGGGACGACCGCCCGACGAGGCGGTCGTGAAGAACACAAACCGCCCCGCACATGCGAGGCACGCTCAAAAGCAACACGTTTAGGCTGGCGGGCTCAGCCAGTTGGCTTGCAGCCAAGCCATCTCCGCTAACAGAGCCTCAGTCCGCAGCGTGAATGGTCCGAGGACAGGTCCGTTCACGGGAGAAAGATCGGCCGTCCATTGCCCATCCGCCGTGGGCTCCACTTGCGAGCCGCGGCGGATCGACAATTGGCCCAGCTGACCGAGATCGATGTCTTCGCCATAGACGCAGCGGACGTGACCGCTGGATTCAATGAGCAGCTCCACGACGACCTCCTAGCGCGGCCGACGCAGGATGTTGCGACGGGGTCGGTCCACCATCAACCCATCGAGCGACGATTGCACTCCCGACAACTGCGTCGCCAACCGTTGACGAAGCGAGTCACTGTCACGCAATTGCTGTGGCTCAACACCGCTCAACAGTCGCTGTGCCCGCTGCACAAGGTCGTCGAGTTGTGTATTCGAGCGCACATTCAAATCGCTGAACCGCGCGAAGAACTCGGACAGGTTCGTCACGGCCGAATCGCGGAAAACTTTGGGCTTCCCGTCGGCATCACCACTCAGCCGTTCTCCGAGGTGCTCAATGAGCCGCGACAGTTCCTCAATGAAGGCTTGCTCGGCCAGTTGCACCGCTTCATCAAATCGAGCTTGCACCCGCTGACACTCCTGCTCGTAGAGAGCTGGGTTGAGCTGCCGCAAATAGTTCGGCGGTTCGACTGAAGGATATTCGTGCTCAATACCAAACAGGCCGATCAATGACGGGGGATAATCGCTGGCGTCGAACAAGTCTCCTAATCGTCGACTCGCCGCCGAGCGCAGATCAGCGTAGTGTCGATCGAGTTCATTAACCGCCTCCACCAGATCATGCCGGAAGCTCGCGACCTGCCGATCAAAGTCACTGATAGATCGCTGCGGAATGAGGCGGATGCCCGGTTCCGGATACGGCAGCGAAACCGCCCGCCAGTAGCACTGACAGCGCCCCTTGATCGCCGTAACCGCTTTGAAGGCCGGATGAGACGTATCCAGCAACTTCTTTCCGGCAGACAAGAACTTGCCTTCGGCACCGAATGAATCCGCAGCCTGATTTTTCTGCTCGATCGTCAGCGACTTGCGAGTACCGAGCCAAGTGAAGCTCAGCCGCGCCGCTGCCATCGTATCACGCAATCTTTCGCAGGCCGCCGACATGCGCAGTGAGGTATCCGTGGTCGGCTCATCAAATAAGGATGTACTCATAGATGTACCTTTCATGGAGAGTAAAAAAGAAAACGCCGCTCGATCCCGATGAGGGGCCGAACGGCGTAGTTGAAATGAGTGTGGCGGTTACCAGCTATTGCTATTTGATCGCCGGCAACGGAAACGCAGCTCCCTTATACCGCTCTCGCAAGACAGCCTGCATGATCTCTATTTCTCGGAACTGGTCCTCACGAAGCCGTTCTAATACCAGCCCCTTCTCTATCCAGTCACGTTCAGCACCAGTGGTCATCTTTTCCAAGACTTCAGGGTTGGCTTGAGCGATTCCCAGAAGCGACTGCGATATGGCCATGCGTTGATCGATAGTATCAGTCGGAGCGGGTAGCTGCTGCCGTCGCATAAATTCATCCAGTTCTCGCTTCAACTGAAGAAACTCATTGTCGACTGCCAGATGCTTGCTGACCATTTGCGCGAGTTCCGGGTCAACATTCACGGTCGAAGCCGATTTCGCCGCATCCGTGCCCAGGCGCAACTGCTGCACGATGCGTTCATAATACTTTTCCGCAGGCTCCTGACCTGCCGGAGTTTGAAATCGAACTGCGTGCAGATTGGCCACCGCAGATTGCCAATACACAGCAGTGGCCTGGCTTCTCAGGAAGTCAGCAGTGATTTGCTTCGGCTTTTCATTGCTGCCCAAATGCTGAATGCCTCTTACTGCGATCGTGGTAATTAGGCAGACGCCCATAAATACGAACACATTTACGCCAACACGAGGCCAGTGGACTGCGTCCGGATTACTCCCCAAGGCCGGTTCCTGCGCGTCTTCTGGAATGCTGCGGCCGAGCCTTTTCTCAAGCAGATCACCGAGTTGATATACGTGGTCTCGAAACGCGCGGAACAACCAGTAACCACAGATCAATCCGATAGTACGCTCGCCAGCAATTTGATCAGTTAAAAATGAGGTAAGCATCAGTAGCAAGATTGGAGCACAGACTGTGGTCGCACTCGCAAGCACATGAGCGGCTCGAATCGGGCGTTTTTTTGTAGCAGCCTCATCGGGCAGAGTTGTGTTCATCGGCAGTGGCTCCTTTAGCCAAGTACGGAAGCAGTGGCTCAGGGGTCGAGCTCCCTCAACCAGAAATCCACGTTGCCAGGCCGCGAATCACGTCTGGAATCGTGGACATGAAGTACCGCCTAGTTCGTTGACATAAGTCATGAGGGCAGGTTGTCCCGTATCACCAAAAATCTCTTCTAATCCGAGTAATTCCGGCTCAGATCACAGCGACGCGGACTTCACCCCAAAGAAACATCAGCAGCCCTTCAGGCAACATCCGCTGAATCCTTTTCAATCGTCCTCACATGCGGCTCGAAAAGAGTCGTCACGACGTTGCCCAGCGATTCTCGTTCGTTACTTGCCCCGGCGAATTGACGCAGCGATCTGATCGAAGATTTCCGCGTGATTCACGTAACGACTGCGCGTGGTCCACATTCGAAGTTCGACCCACGCATCGGGACATTCGATGTGGCGGGTATGCCATACCAGATTTACCCCCGTCAACGTCCCCGTCTGCACTAGGTCGATGGTCGGCAGGCCATCGAGTTCACCTGCTTGCATCTCACCGGACTTGGGATCGATGAGGTTTTCAGCGAGCGATGCCGCTGACCGTTGGGAGAGTTCCTTCAGCGACTGGACTGCAAGATCCAGCTTTGGGACGAGCGTGGCTCTAAGAGACGCATCATGTTGTCGGTCGATCATGTCGATGGACGATGCAGGCGAATTCGGATTCTGAACAACATCCCAACTCGGAGGTGTAGAAATCCGAATTGCTCCATCCGCGAAGACATTCTCGTGCCAAGGGCGGGAAGCGTCTGCCTGCTGTTGGGCTGCACCTGCATTGAGAGCAGCTGGTATACACAACGCGATCGTTTGGGCCAAAAGGCCGACGGCAAACAACGCAGCACCGCCCCACGCCAACCAAGGCAAACGGGTTGGTGGGGGAAGTTGCCGAAGAAATCTCCACAGGCGTAGCGCTAGCGCCAGAGTTCCGAAGCCTACTGATGCCAGCGCTAACAGTGTCGCTAGCATTTGCAGCCCTGAGGAGCCGTCTTCGGCGGGTGGTGAACTCAGGTGAAAGTAGACCGCCAGATAGATTGTCAGCGTCTCCATTCCGATGATGAAGAAGCTCAGTCCCAGGAGAAATCCACTG
>CAYLTY010000146.1:0-20970 GCA_964386705.1 uncultured Planctomycetaceae bacterium | reverse complement strand
TTATCTCGACACGGACTATCCCGCCAAAGGCCGAGCAGCGATCGAGGCCCTGAAGACTCATGACTTTGTCGTCGTGCATGTAGAGGCGACCGACGAAGCCTCGCACGAAGGTCATGCGGACGAGAAGGTGAAAGCTCTCGAACGCATTGATGCCGACATTCTTGGTCCGCTGCACGCCCATATGAAGACGCTGGGTGACTATCGCATCCTGATTTCGCCGGATCATCCGACGTTCCTGCGGACGAAAACTCACAGCCACGGCTATGTCCCGGTGGCGGCCTGTGGCTCTGGCATCTCACCGGATCACGCTCAAACCTACGACGAAATTGCCGCGGCGACGACCTCGCTCCTGTTCGAAAAGGGTTGTGACCTGATGCCTTGGTTCATTGGCTGTGGCTAACCTGGCGAAGCCAAGATTGGAAACAGAAGCTCGCAAAGGACGCAAAGAAGGAGATCAAGTGCATTGAGTCTTCTTCGTGGCCTTTGCGAGCTTCTGTTCCAATCGACGAGATACAGCGTCGAGGCACGAGTGCCGTTGTAGGGCGGACAATCCTGTCCGCCGTTTCGAGGCCGGCACAAGAGACGGACAAGATTGTCCGTCCTACATCTTTGCTGGCATCTTAGTGCCCGTGACCGGCGGCACTTTTCGACGAGGCCAGGTACTCGACGAGATCTCGCAGCTCGCTCAATGTGAGGTGCTTGATGAGATCCGCGGGCATCGACGACTGGCCTTTGGCCGTCTCTTCGATCTCGCTCTTCTTGAGCGTCACCAAGGTCCCCTCGGCCGTAAGCAGCTTGAGAGTGTCGGCGGTGTCTTCTTTCACGATGCCCGCGAACGCGCGGCCGGTGTCGGTGATTGCGATGACGGTTTCAAAACCTTTCGCGATCTTGGCGTTCGGAGCCACGATCGCTTCTAACAGGTACTCGCGGTTCTTCTCCACTTCGATCTTGGTGAGTTCCGGGCCGACTGCGCCGCCTGACCCCGCGACGGAATGGCAGCGCAAGCAAGAGACCGAACTGCGAGTGAAGAAGATCTCGCGGCCGCGTTCGGCGCTGCCGCCCTCCATCGCGACGCGATACTTCGCCAAGGGATCATCAGCTTTCAGCGTCTTTTCGTAAGCGTCCACTCGTTGTTTCAAGAGAGGCGTCTTGCGGGCGTTTGCAGCGTCAAGCAGATCGAGCTGAATCGCTGCTCTGACGTCGCCCTTGCTCAATCGCTCCAGCCATTGAGCCAGCACATCGTCAGCTTCGTTGGTCTTGAGCTTCGCTAGTTCGGCGACCGCGCCTTGCTGCTCCAGTGCCTCGCCAGACCCCAGAGCCAGCATGAGGATTTCAACGGCCTGCTTGGGCTTGAGCTTCACGGCAATGCGGCGTGCTTCAACACGCACTGCGGCTTGTTTGTCCGAAAGCATTTCGTCGGCGAGTTGTCCGATCTGTGGCGACTTCAGGGATTCCAGCGCCGCGAGCGACGCAACGCGAGCGGTCACGCTGCCTTGCGAGTCTTTCGCGATCTGCGTGAGCACGGGCTCGACGTCCTTGATGCCATACTTCGCGGCCAGATCCGCGGCAGCTTTTCGGGTCCCGTCAGTGCCACTCAACAAACCACCCAAACCAGGACGCAACACGTCCGGCATGTAGGCTGCATCGCGTTTATCGAGCGGTCGCCAGTCGCCGATCACGCGATCGAGCGGCGAGGGATTGTCCCACTGCTTCAACTCTTCCAGCACCTCGAGACGCACTTTTTCGGGCAACGTCTTCGCGGCTGCGAGCCTCGCCAGACGTTCTGCTTCAGGACGACCACCGATTCGAAAGTTGGCGTTCGCAACGCGTCGGGCGAGTGCGTCCAGATCTTGTTCGTTCTGAGCGGCCAACGGCTGCGTCGCCAGATTGGCCAAGGCGGGCATTGCGGCTGCAATCGGCTCGTCATGAATCGCTCGAGCAGCTTCCAGGACAACGCTCGCGTCTGTGTCCTTCAAGAATTTTTCGATGACGAGGGCGCGATGACGGCGTAACGCGACGACCACTCCCAACCGAGCCGCTGGCGTAAGGTTCTTCAACTCAGCCAGTTCTTCGGCCGAGGCACAGCGATAGAGCGCGACGGCTGCCGCGTGTCGCACGACGGCGTCCTGGTTGGCGTTCTCATCCAGCATTTTCAATAGGGCGGGGACTGCATCCTTTTGAACCGCCTTGCCAACCGCGAAGGCTGCTAGAGAACGAACTCGCAAGTTGTCATCTCGCAGCAACGTCAGTAGCTGGCTGGCCGCTCCAGTAAATGATGCGTCAGCACACACCCGAGCGAACTGAGCACGCAGTTCAACGTCCGGATCAGCGCTGAGATCCAGAATCGCTGCCAGAACGTCTGGCTTCGTGCGGGCGAGTTGTCCCAAGGCCCAAACTGCATGAATGCGTGCCAACTGGCTTTCGTTTTTCTTGGCAACGGCGACGAGTGCGGCGGTTTCCTTGCGGTCAGCGAGTTCGAATTGAGCTTCCAGCCGGATGCGACGATCAGGGTGCGCCAGCAGCTTTGAAAGTTCTTCTACAGACAGTTGGGTGAAGCCGGTCTTCATCAGCTCGGCAGCTTGCTGCACAGCCGAGTCTTTCGCTGCCGCGTCGGTGAAGCGATAGATGCGGCCCTTACCGAGCCCGTCCCAACCATTCACCCAGTCGGAAACATACAGGCTGCCGTCCCAACCAAAATCCACGTCGGTTGCGAGGATCTTCCACACGAATTCATGCTGGTCGGTGACCTCAAATGAAGCACCTTTGGCTGTCATCCCAAACGACCGGACACCGCTGTTCCCAGGTCCGCCTCGGAAATCGGCTAGGAAGAAGTGGCCTTTGTATCGATCGGGCAACCCAACACCCGGATACGCCACGAGTCCCGACGGCCCATCCGCCAAATTGGTGATACACGGAACAACATAAGCTGGCTGGCCAGCATGCGGCGGATGCCACATCTTTTCGCGATTCCACGGACCGCGATCCGGCAGGTACTGGTAATACATACGCCAGCCGATGTCGGCCGCTTCTGGGATATAGGTCCAGCGAGCACGATCGCCGCCGTCGGAATTGTTATCTCCGGTGAAGAGATTGCCGTAATCGTCAAACGCTAGTTCTTGGGGATTCCGTAGGCCGTACGCAAACACTTCGAGTTGCGAGCCATCCAGATTGCAGCGGAAGACTGCCCCGGTTTCTGGACGGGCAAAATGACGTCCATCCTCGGTCTTCACGTTGTAGCCGCGATCTGCCATCGAGAAGTAAACTCGACCGTCTGGTCCCATCACCAGGCCGTGCATGTCGTGACCGCGAAACGCCACTCTGACGCCGAACCCGTGATGCAGAGCCTTGCGTTCATCGGCAATGCCGTCGTAGTTCGAGTCGCGCAGTTTCCAGAGCTTGGGAATGCAGGTGTAGAAGACATCGCCCTTCCGCGCCAGCAGTCCGGCGCCGGTACCGTCCAGAATATCATTGAAGCCATCCGCGAAGACGGTGGACTTATCGGCTTGCCCGTCACCATCCGAGTCCACCAGCAACCGAATCCGGTCGTGTTCTTTGGCATAGTTGCTGACCTTGTCGCCGAGATATTTTCGGAACATCTCCCCGCGCTGCTCAACCGTTTGCAGAGCGAGGTCATCTTGCAGCCAGTTCATGTGACTGCGGTTGTCCTCAACGCCCTTCAGTTGCCGAAACGTCTCGGCGACATAAACACGCCCGCGTTCGTCCAAACAAAACGCAACGGGATTGGCGAGCATCGGTTCGGCAGCAAAGAGCGACACCGTCATACCGTCCGGCTTCTTGAAGCCGTTCATGGCCTGCTCAGCTTCTTTGGACGCTGCAGCAATCGGAGGATTGTAAGGCTCAGCAGCCGAAGCACTGCCGAAGCAAACGCTTAACGACAGCAACGCAGCAACATGAAATCGACGCATGGCGGGACTCAACCAAAGGCGGGGGAAAGCGAGCGGAGTGCAGGGGACGATACGATACCAACAATCCGGCTAGTGATCATGTCAGCTGATGGCTGATCCAATCAACGAGCTTGTTCTGCAGCCGTGCGTGCTCAGGGAAGATCAGAAGCAAGGCATGCACCGTTTCGTATGTAATTGGATCGACACTTGATGGGTGACCAGCCTCGTTTCGCACGGTACGAATCTGTTGAGTAAACGCGGGCCAAAAGCTTTCGAATTCGGACCACAGCTCCGAGGGCATATTCGACTTCTTGCTGGTTAGGTACGACTTGATCGAATCAAGAACGCGTTTGATCCTCCAGTCTTCGAGGTCCTTTGGAACTGATTGACTTAGCGCATTCAGCTTGTTCACCAGCGCGTCGCGCAGTTCAAGAGTCAAGCTCTCCGCTGCTGCACCCACCATTACCGCTGCGGCCTTGTGCAAGCCTCCGACGTAGCAGGCAAGACCTTCGTTTAGATAGCTGGCGGCCACAGGATTGACTTTGCAGGTCTTATGGACATGCGCCTGGTAGGCACTCGGGTTCCCTGGGTCGCGGCTCAACTGCGATAGTAACGCTCTACCGGCTTCGGTTACGTGAAAGTTAGGTGGATCAGGGCTGTAAAGGCTCATTCCCCAGGCGAGGTAGCCTGTACGGAACAGGTCATGCAGTTGTGTAAGCAGCGCTTGTGCCCATTGAATGTCGTCTTCAGGAAGCTGTAGTTGGTGCGCCACCTGCCGGAGCACCGAGCCAGATTGGAGGTTCTGATTGCCTCGCGCCTGACGAGTTTGTTGATGAATGACTTCGAGCAGCTTCGCTCGAATATCGGTTGCTGATAATTGATTCTCCACGCGCGTTCCTTTCTGGGTGATTCCGGGTACGACACTGGACCGTGAGTGCTATCGCACTTGGAAATCAAAGAATAACGCTGACATTTGAGTCAATCGCCATCTTTGTTTCAGCACAATGAGAGCAATGACATGTCTCAACTAACGACTCCTTCTCAGGCTCAGTTTTCGCTGGATCTCGATTATCGGCCTCGCCTGCCACAGCGGATGGACGTAGCGATCGGGTGTATTGGCTCGGGGTTCATCATGGCGGATTGCCATCTGGTGGCTTATCGGCAGGCGGGTTTCAATCCGATCGCCATTGCGTCACGGTCGTTCGACAAGGCGAAGCAGGTCGCCGAGCGGCATCAACTGCCGACCGCTTGTGAACACTACGAACAACTTCTGGACGATCCGCGTATCGAAGTGGTCGATATCGCCGTGCCGCCGGACATCCAACTGGAAGTTGTCAGGGCGGCGGTCAGGCGAAAACACGTTCGAGGTCTGCTGGCTCAGAAACCGCTGGGTGTGAACTACGCCGAGGCCATCGAGATTGTGCGTCTGTGTGAGGACGCCGGCATCACTTTGGCGGTCAATCAGAACATGCGCTATGACCAATCCATCCGCGCGTGCCGCCAGTTGATTGATCGCGGGGATTTAGGTGAGCCCGTTCTGGGCACCATCGATATGCGGGCCATTCCGCACTGGATGCCGTGGCAACAGCGGCTGGGCTGGGTCACGTTGCGAATCATGAGCATCCACCATCTGGACACGTTTCGGTTCCTGTTTGGGAATCCTCAGCGAGTTTTTGCCAGTCTGCGGCCAGATCCTCGAACCGCTCGTAAGTTCGCCCACGAAGACGGAATCTGCCTCTATATATTGGAGTATGAGAACGGCTTGCGGGCGTCGTCTGTCGATGATGTGTGGACCGGGCCGGCCCTGGAAGGCTCGGAGAGCGATATCTCTATCCGCTGGCGCGTCGAAGGCACCGAAGGCATTGCGCGCGGCACGATTGGCTGGCCAAACTATCCTGCGAAGACTCCCAGTACTTTGGATTTCACCACGACCCGCCAACCCGGTTATTGGTTTCAGCCGCGTTGGAAAGATGTCTGGTTTCCCGACGCGTTTGTGGGGCCGATGGCTCAACTGCTCGTTGCTTTGGAAACTCAGACTGAGCCAGAGATCAGTGGTCGTGATAATCTCGGCACCATGGCGCTCGTTGAAGCCTGTTATCGCTCGGCAGCCGAACATCGAGCTATCGAAATTGCTGAGATCACTGGCTGACTTTCGACGGCGCCTCTCAGGCGAGATACTTTCATTGCTTCGACGGTTCCCATCGCGCCAACTTACAGGACGTCAGCATGGCCAAGTTTCGTTCGATCGCTCCGGACATCTTTCAGTGGACCGATACCTGCAATGTCTATGTGCTCCGTGACGGCGATGCGGCGCTATTGATCGATCTTGGGGACGGCTCCGTGCTGGACCATCTCAGCGAGATCGGCGTGAAACGCGTCGAGTGGGTGCTGTTTACTCATCACCACCGCGAGCAATGTCAGGGCGGAGTGAAGCTGGCGGGCAAGGACATCAAGGTTGCTACGTCCTTGATCGAGAAGCCTTTGTTCGAGAATCCGACCGCATTCCGCAAGATGCGGCCAACTCTCAGTGATCAGTACACAGTCTATGGCGCGAGCTACGTACGCCCGCCGGTCGATCCGATTCAAGTCGACAAAACGTTCACCAAGATGGACGACTTTACGTGGCACGGTCAGGAAATTTGGGTCATCGAGACGCAGGGCAACTCGCCGGGCCACACCGCTTATCTGTTGCGGCGCGGCGATGAATGGCTGGCCTTCACCGGCGACTTGATGGTTGACGGTGCGAAGATGCATACCTGGTTCGACACAGAATGGGATTACGGTTTCGCCAAAGGCTTGTACGAACTGGGGAAAAGCGCCGCTCAGATTGCGGGCTACAAACCTGCGCTGCTGATGCCGTCACATGGCCCGGTCGTGCGTGAACCTCGCAAGCAACTTGCCGAGTACGTCCGCAAACTGCGGCATCTCGGGGACCTGTATGTCCGCGGTTATGACATTCAGAAGTTCGATGGTTGCGATCAGGACAACGTCAGTCAGCCCACCAAGGTTCCGCATGTGTGGCAGGTGACTCCGCACCTCTTCAAGTTTCGCGGGCCGAACTACTGGGTCAATTTCGCGATTCTACTGGCCGACAACGGTCACGCGCTTATCGTGGACTGCGGTCTCTTCAACATTGAGTTCCTTGATATCGCTTTGACTCGCATGCAAGAACGCATGGGACTGAAGCAGATCGACGCTGTGTTTGTGACTCACATGCACGGCGACCATGCGATGGACGCCAATCACATTCGCAAGAAGTACGGGGCGCAACTGTGGACGATGGAAGGCGTCGTCGACACCTTCGAACGACCTTGGGACTTTGACCTCGCCGCGCTGCTGCCGTTCTATCAGGACAAAGGCAAAGAGTTCGGGGCACTCAAGTTTGATCGAGTCTTCCGCAACGGGGATGTTATCAACTGGGAAGGGCTGTCGCTGTGCTGCGATTGGATGCCCGGCCAGACGATCTATCACGCGTGTCTGCAGGGCGAGATTGATGGCAAGCGTGTTGCGTTCACCGGCGACAACATCTTCGCGAGCACCGTCGATCCGAAGCAGGGCGGCAACGAAGCGGTTGTTGCTCGGAATGGGGGAACACTCGAAGAGGGTTATCTCTATGCCGCGAACTACCTGCACGGCATCGCTCCGGACTTGCTGATTGGCGGCCACTGCTGGGTGTTGGAGAACCCTCGGGAACTCGTTGCGCGTTTTCGTGATCGCATGATCGCGCTGCGAGCTGCGTTTCAGTCTTTAAGCATTGATACCGATTACCGCTACATGTTCGACCCGTACTGGATTCGAGTGGCTCCCTATCGAGTTGTCGTGAAGGCGGGCGAGCAAGTGACCGCAAAGTTGCTCGTGCGTAACTATCACACGACCAACCAGCGGCATCAGATCGCGTTTCAAGCACCGCTCGGCATTGAGGTCTCGCCTTCAACCGTTGAGGGAGTCGTTGGCCCAGAAGGTTCCGTGGCTGTCGAAATCGTTATCAAGGCTGCGAAGTCCGCTGCCGATGGTCTGCGAATCGTCGCCATGGACATCACCCGAGATGGTGCCCGACTAGGACAACTTTTCGATTTCGTCGTGCATGTGGGTGACGTGCCGATTGCTTCCAATACCGGGTTACCGTCAACTGGGGAAAAACCGACGAAGTATTGATTCTCGGTTGCGGTTCGGGATTGAGCGAAAGAACTGAAACACAGAGGAACAGAGGACAAGGAGAGGTGGCCTGTAAGGGGCTTCCCTGTGATCTCTGTTCCTCTGTGTTTCTACCGACGTTTTGTCTTTTGCGGCTGCAACGCTTCATCTCACTGCGTGCTCCGCGCCTCTGCAGGAACATCTTCAAGCGACTGGGATTTAAGACGTAGGCCACTCTTTCGACTAACGCCCGACCTGATTTGCGGACACGCCGTTGGCTTCGAGGTCGCTCAGGTTCTGCAGCGTCGTCTGAGCGATGCTGGTGAGTGCGTCTGCTGTAAAGAAGGCTTGATGTCCGGTGACCAGCACATTCGGGAATGTCATCAGCCGCGCGAGTTGATCGTCGGCGATGACGGTGTCTGACAAGTCTTCGAAGAAGTAGTCGGACTCTTCCTCATAGACGTCGAGGCCCAGATGGCCGATCTGGCCGGACTTCAGTCCTGCGATGACGGCTGAGGTGTCAACAACAGCGCCGCGGCTGGTGTTGATAATCATGACTCCGCGCTTCATGGTCGCGATGGTCGATGAGTTAATCAGATGTCGCGTCGATGGCAGCAGCGGGCAATGCAAAGAGATAATGTCGGACTGTTCCAGCAGGGTGGGCAATTCGACATAGGTCGCTCCCGCCGCGAGGCAGTCGGGATTCTGTTGCACGTCATAGGCGAGGATGCGGCAGTCGAAGCCGTTCAGGATCTTCGCGACGATTGCTCCGATCTTGCCCGTGCCCACAATGCCAACCGTGCGGCCATGCATATCAAAGCCCATCAGGCCGTGTAGAGCGAAATTGCCTTCACGCACGCGGTTGTAAGCTCGATGAATGTTGCGATTCAGAGCCATGATTAGCGCGACGGCATGTTCGGCGACCGCATGCGGGGAGTAGGCCGGGACGCGAACCACCGCGATGCCACACTTCTGAGCGGCGGGCAGGTCGACGTTGTTAAAGCCCGCGCAGCGCAGTGCGATGAACTTCGTGCCGTGGGCAGCCAGTTGCTCAATGACATTGGCGTCGAGTCGATCGTTGACGAAGACGCAGACTCCGGCATAGCCGCGTGCGAGTTGCACGGTCTCTGAGGTGAGCCGAGGCTCCAGAAAGGTGAGTTCGTGACCGAATCTGGCCGCAGCGTGGCCGAGGAATTCCTTGTCGTGAGTTTTCGAGCTGAAGACAGCGACACGCATGTGAGTTTCCATCCTGCTGAGAGTTGAGTCTGCAGAGACGCAGAAGCAGGATAACTCGTGAGATGCGATTTCGTCTCGCAAGCGAGCTTGGCTGAGGGGCTCGGCGTCGCGGCCGTAGTTCAACAATCAAAAAGAAACCCGGAGTGCGAACAGAAACTCTCTTCGCACTTCGGGCTTCGTTTATCTCAATGCAGCAGGTCGACTAGCGGACGAGTGTGACCCAATAGGTCGCACCGTTGCGGACCATGTAGCCGAAGCCGGCTTCACTGCCGCTCAGCATGATCCCGTGATGGGCCGGCGACCAGATCCAGCCGTTGACGGCGTCTTCCGGTGTCATTGGTCCCGAGTGGATAATCTCGGGAATGCCCATGCTGCTGTGCATGTACCAGCCCGTATCGCCCATCCATTTGGCGTGACGTTGGGCCAGAATGCACAGCTCCGCGTTCATGCGGAAAGGTGGTAGTCCATTCCTGGCACGTTCCTGGTTCTGAAGCTCCATCATTCGCATGATGGTGGGATGCTTCAACAGCCAAGCGTGCTTGTCTGCCTCTGTGACCTCAGTATCTGCGGCATGCGTACCGACTCCTAAAGTCAGGACGAGCGCCAGCAAACACGTGACGGCGACTCCTTTCAACATTGCCCTTCTCCCTTCACTCTAAACACGAGGAAAAATGCAACGGGAGCAGCGTCGTAAGACTCCCGAAGATTGCTCGCCGTTTCTGAACAGAATGTCCTCAGCGGGTCCAATTCCGCCGACAACTTCTGCGCAGCTACGACGAATCCGTTTCGCCAGACGTCCCCATTGAGGCCTCTGGAACCCATGTTCTGGGCGCAGCGGTACCCCAATTGATGAGTGGCGAAATACACACTCGTTGGGCGACCGGCCGGAGTTCCGCAGGGCACTGTGTCGAACCCAAACGACACAATCTCCCCAGATGAAACTGCCACGATTGGCCGGCGGAGCAGTCCAGTGGACGTACTCCAACTCGATCACGTGAAGCGGTCAGAAACCGCTTTGCTCGGATCACGAAGATGCCGCGTACCCAGCCGAAAGGCTTCCCGCCTTCCACCTCACGACGTCGACCTCACATCCCGCGAAGTCGCTCCGAGCGGCCACTGCGATTCCTGACCAACCAGCTCTCGTGACCCAACGAGATCCGGAACGCCAGATTGACAGCAACCCTGTTCCAATCACTCCGCAACCTGCAGGACCGCGAGCCGCCTTCTTGGCGAACTCCTGCAAGAGGTGTCGTTCGACAACACCGAGCAACGAAGTGAACTCTTCAAACTTTCCGATTGCGTGTCATACGCAACCATCACAACTAGTAGGACGGGCGGGAGCCTAGTCGGCTGAGCCGAATGGTTCAAGCAAGTGCCCTGCATCAGATAAGCACATCTGCATAAGATGATTTGGCTGCGCAAGATCATTGCCGGGGTCTTTGTCGCGTCGACTGCTATGGCGCACTGGTTCTGAAGCTCTCATTGTCGTGTTGTCCGTAGCTTTGATGTCGAGCACTCGTGAGGAGTTGGTGTCATACGGCTCGTTGCATCTGATAGTCACAACAGCGATGCGTATGCTTTGAGTTCGTTGAGGAGTGGTCACGTCCATGTTGTTCAAGGTGAAGTATCACGCGGGTCTGGCCGACGGATCGATCACGCTTGCCTTTCGGTACTGGCAGCGGCCTTCGGTGAAGGCTGGAGGTCGACTGCGAACGCCTGTCGGAGAGCTTTCTATTCGAGACGTTTCGACCCCGACCGAGTCGATGATCTCGGAAGCGGACGCTCGGCGAGCGGGCTACGAGACGCGAGCGGCGCTGCTGGCGGACCTCCAGCAGTCGCGGCGTCCCGCGGCGGATCGGTCGGATGCGCTGTACCGCATCGAGTTCGTTTACGCCGGCGCTGATTCTCGGATTGAGCTGCGAGAGCAGGGGGCTCTGGGCGAAGCCGAATTGGCGGACCTGGCGCAGCGACTCGACCGGCTGGACCGGGCGAGCACGCACGGCGCCTGGACGCGGAAGGTGCTCGGGCTCATCGACGAGTTCCCCCGTCTGCGGGCGGCGGATCTGGCCGTCAAAGCGGGCTACGAGAGGGAGGCTTTGAAGCTCGACGTGCGGAAGCTGAAGAATCTCGGCCTGACAGAGAGCTTGGGGACCGGCTATCAACTCTCGCCGCGCGGGCGGGCCTTTTTGTCTGGCGAGGCGAATTCCTGAGACGGTGCTGCTTCAGTCGCTCTGCTGGCTTTGCTGGGGTCAACCCAATTGAACCGCCGGCTGATTCGACCGTTCTGAATGCCGGGAGAGTGCCCAAATTTCAAATTTGGAACCTAGAACCGGCCGTGCGAAACCTAAAGAATACGCGAGCGACTCGGCGGCAATGCTGCGTCTCGAATTCATAATTGCTCCCCTTACGTGAGAAGAATTGTCCTCATGAGCGAACTGCATGGACTGATGCGCGACCTGCAAAAGCAGAACGATTCCAAGATCGTTTTCCTGGTGGCTGACGGATTGGGTGGCCTGCCGCTTGAGAAGGGCGGCCTGACGGAACTTGAAACGGCGAAGACTCCGAATCTGGACGCTCTGGCGAAAGAGGGAGTTTTGGGGCTGAGCACTCCCGTGATTCCGGGCGTCGCACCGGGTAGCGGACCGGGCCACCTGGGCTTGTTCGGCTATGACCCGTTGGATTTCCGGATCGGTCGTGGTGTGCTCGAAGCGCTGGGCATCGACTTTACCCTCGGACCAAACGACGTGGCGATTCGCGGCAACTTCTGCACGATCGATGCCAGCGACAAGATCACCGATCGTCGTGCCGGCCGCATCGCGAGCGACATCGCCAAGAAGCTGTGCGAGAAGCTCGACACCATCAAGATTCCGGGCGTCGAAGTCTTCGTGCGTCATGTTAAAGAGTATCGCCTCGTGATCGTGATTCGTGGAGAGGGGCTGGGCGGAGCGGTGAAAGACACCGATCCACAAAAGACCGGCGTGCCAGCTTTGGAACCGGTTGCTACGGACGCTCCGTCGCAGAAGACCGCCGAACTCTGCAAAGAGTTTTTGCGCCAAGCTAAAGAGATCCTCAAGAACGACAGCCCGGCGAACTTCCTTACCATGCGCGGCATCGACAAGAAGCCGCATGTGCCACCGTACCGCGAGGTCTACGGCTTGAAGGCTGGCGCGATTGCCGTTTATCCGATGTATCGCGGCCTCGCCCGACTGGTCGGCATGGACGTACTGGATGCCGGTCAGACGCTCGACGACCAGATGAATCGCCTGAAGGCTGCCTGGAACGACTACGACTTCTTCTTCGTTCACTTCAAGTACACGGACTCGACAGGCGAAGACGGCAACTTCGCTGAGAAGGTGAAGCGCATTGAGGAATTGGACGCGGCGATTCCGAAGATCACCGCGCTCAATCCGACGGTGCTGGTCGTCACTGGCGATCACAGCACGCCCAGCAAGCTGAAGTCGCACAGTTGGCATCCGGTTCCGACGTTGCTTTCGGCAGACACTTGCCGTCCCGATCGTTGCGAAACCTTCGGCGAACGTGACTGCCTGCAGGGCGGCTTGGGCCAGTTCCAGGCGAAGTACCTAATGAGCCTGGTCATGGCTCACGCAGGTCGGCTTGAGAAGTACGGTGCCTAGTTCGATTCATTTCATGTTCCGTCCAAGTCTGTGTTGTTGCAGGCTTGGATGGCATGCAGCTCGAACCCATGCTTCGTCATCGTCCTAGTAAAAACTGCTCATGAGTACTCCGAGTTCCTTTGCCGACTGCGCCGCGATCGTGACGCAGTTGCGCAGTTGTTTGCTGGAACTTGAGCACGTCACGGAGTCGTTGCAGCTCAATAAGCTGGCAGGACGTGAGTGGTTCCAACTGCTGGAACAAAAGCTGATTCCGCAAGTTTCGGACAGCGCATATCTGGTCGCCGCTGTGTGTGGCGGCACCAACATCGGCAAGAGTGTCGTCTTCAATCACGTCGCAGGAACGAAGGCGAGCGCGGTCACACCTCTGGCTTCAGGGACGAAGCATCCCGTCTGCCTGGTACCGGCCGGTTTCACCGCAACCCACGACCTGAACGCCATCTTCCCCGGTTTTGAGTTGCGGAGTTGGGAACGCTCGGAAGCAGCTCTGGAAGAGTCTCCGAGCAGTCTGTTGTTCTGGCGATCGGATGACTCGCTGCCGCCGAATCTCTTGGTCCTGGACAGTCCGGACATCGATAGCGACGCGCGAGTCAACTGGGATCGCGCGGACATGATTCGCCGCGCGGCGGACGTGCTCATCGCCGTGCTGACGCAGCAGAAATACAACGACGCGTCGGTCAAAGAGTTCTTCCGCCGAGCTGCTGCGGAAGACAAAGTGGTGCTGCTGGTCGTCAATCAAGTGCACCTGCCGGATGATGAGCCGTACTGGCCCTTGTGGCTCAATACCTTTTGCTCGGAGACCGGCATTCGGCCACAGGTGGTGTATCTCACGCCGCACGATCGCGCGGCGGCCAATGAAAACCGACTCCCGTTTTTTGAACGTGCCTGGCCCGTCACCGAGGATGCTCCAGCGACCACCACACACGGGCCGCGCCGTCTGCATGAGGACTTATCGGCGCTTCGCTTTGGCGAGATCAAGTTGCGCACGCTCGGTCGTTCGCTGCAACTGCTACTGGAACCCTTTGCGGTCGAGGGCTACTTGAATGAAGTCCGCTCGCGCAGTCAGGAGTTCCAGACAGCGGGCGAACTGCTTTCAACGCACAAGCTGGCGGAGGTTGAGAACTGGCCGTCCGTGCCGAACAGCCTGCTCGTCTACAAGGTTCGCTTGTGGTGGCAGTCTCAACGCAGCGGCTGGTCGGGGGCGATTCACGGCTTCTACAACCGAGTCGGACGAAGTCTCACGAAGGGCTACGCTCTGCTCTACGAAAAGTTTGCTGGCCCGCAAGAGCCGCCGGTCAACGTCTATCGAGCTAAGGAATGGGAAGCGGTTCTGAGTGTCGTGGATGACGTCTATCAGCGACTCAACTGGTTTCTGGAGTTGGGCAATCCGTTGCTGCAACCGCGACTGGCTGCACTGCTGGGGGCAACGAGTCGCAGTGAATTGATCCAGACTTTGCGCGCCAAACACGAGGCCTGCGATCTTGAGGGCGAGCTGGAACAACTGGTCCACGAGGAACTGGATGCCTTTCGTCAGGAAAGCCCGGAGTGGTATCAGTCGCTGAGGCATCTGGACGCGATTGCTGCTGCTGCTCGGCCGATGACATCGATCGTGCTGTTCGTGACCGGCTTCGGTCCTGTGGGTCACGTAGTCGGCCAGATTGCAGCTGACGCTGCTGTCACCTCTGCCGTGCACGTTGCAGGAGATGTTGTCGCCGGGAGCGTGACTGCCGCCGTCGGCGAGAACTGGATTTCTCAAGGAGCGGCTGCCGGTGCGGGCTGGCTGGAAGCTCGTTTTCGGCTGATTCACGAGTCATTCGCCGCCCGTCGAGCTGCCTGGCTGGCCGGTTTGTTGCAAGCTCATCTTCTCGGCTCCCTGCCTCACGACTTACAAGCCGCAGCGCACTTACCTGACTCTGCGGAGTTCACTCGCGTGTCAGCGGCGGTGTCGTCCTTGCGTGAGTTCGTGGATCAGACAGTAGCTCGCGCCTAACTTCCTACTGCGAGGCTGGATAACTCACATGTCTATTCTGTCGACTGGCACCGTGGGCATGTTCAAGTGCCATCGCCGCCGAATTTCCATGCTGCTGACGGCGGGGGTTGGCATATTGTTTGTACTGGTGCTCTCGCTGGCATTGTTCGCGATTTTGAAGGCGGCGGGGGATGCCGGGGGAGCCCAGGCGGTGCGAGGCGTGGCTTACGTCTGCTTGACCGCCCTCCTGTGTGATCTTGTAGCGTTAGTGGTGGGAACGGCTCTGGCGGTCATCAGTTTGCTGGACGCTGTTCCTGAGAGGTTTTGCTCAGAGCCTGTTTCTGAATCTGTATGAGACCGCGAGTCGATCACTATGCCGATTAAGTTCCGCTGCCAGCATTGCCGCCAGTTTCTGGGCATTTCGCGCGGCAAGGCGTCGGCCATCGTGGACTGCCCGAAGTGCGGCCGATCGATTCGAGTGCCGGATCTGGACGGTAACGTGCGGCCCCTGCCGAAGCCGGGGCTCAATCTGAAAGACAGTGATCTTCGCGATGCTTTGGCTGAGCTGGCCAACATCGGGCAGGCTGCTGAGATACCGCAGTCGCTCGTTGACGAAGAGGACTTCAATCAGAAACTCGGGAAACCCGAAGTGATCGAACTGCAGCCGGTGGCTCAAGCGAAACCCATTGAAGTGGCGATTGCGACGCTGGATGCTCCGGCAGCGAAACCTGTTGATGAGGATCGAGGCTGGCGGACGACCCGCCAGGCGGATGACGCCTGGAAGGCCGTCGTGGAGATGGGTGAAGGCGATTCTTCAGATCAACCCGTTGCGAGTTCCGAAGCGAGTACTTCCCCGAAGCCTGAGACTGCGCCTCGAGTTGAGCATGATCGGCCCGTGCCCACCTTGCGATCGATGGTGAATCCGTCTTCGATCGTCGCGGTGGTGGGAGTTGCCGCGCTGATTTTCACCGGAGGCTTCTGGATTGGCCGGGTGACTGCGATTCGTTCTGAAGTTGCCGCGAGCGCCAACGGCACTGGCACCGGCGCGAATGGGACAGAGAACTCGAACAATTCAAACAATGCTGCGGTTGGGAACGCTTCACTACGAGGCCGCATTACCTACGTTTCGGACGCAGGCAGTCGCAAGCCGGACAAAGGAGCGCGCGTGCTGGTCTTGCCGACCAACTGGTCCGGCAAGGCCAAGCTGAAACTGGACGGCTTCCGCCTCGGCGATTCGGAACAAGATCGGCGTGTCGCAAAAGCATCCATTCAGGCGATGGGTGGTGACTATGTCACGACCGACGATTCAGGGGAGTACGCCGCAAGCCTGAATTCGACGGGCCAGTTTCATGTGATCGCGCTGTCGAACTCGCTATCACGCGCTGACACGGATGACATCAAGCCCGTCGAAACGCTGGTCGCTCAATACTTTGAACGACCAGCGCAGTTGATCGGTCGGGTCTCAGCCTACACAGAGACCGTCAAGCACTCGGGGCCTGAGCCGACGCCTTGGGATCACTCTTTCCAGCGTGAATAGAACTCAGCGGTCTCACTCCGGAATGTAGTTCAGCGTGTAGTACGCCGACTTGTGCAATAGCGGCAGACCGGCTTCGGACTTCAGGCCGTTGCAGTGCAGTTCGTGCACGTGGCCTTCCTGCAGCCCGGCGATCGTCAGACGTACGGTCTTCTTATCATCCGAGACAGTGATCTTCTCGATGGTCGGTTTCGTGTGATCGACTTCTGGGCTGCCGTAAGACGATTGGTAGATGTACGTGTAAGTCTGCAGGTCATAGCCCTTGGCGTCAGCGGCCGTGGCTGGATCGACGGGATGAGTGAATGTCAGCTCAAAGCCATCCGACTTGGCGTGCATTTCGTGGATTTCGAACGGCACCTTGCCGGTCCAGCGGATGCGGTCCAGCGAGTAGGGTTTTGGCCCGCGTGAGCCCCATCCGCGATTGGTACCGCCGACGAACAGGCTGCCGTCTTCATGGAATTGCAGTGACAGCGTGCCCGAGCCGATTCCCTGCAGGAACGGAATGCAGGCTCCCTGATAGTGTCCCTTAACTTTCTCAAGGCAGACCCGCATCACCGTGCTGTCGGACTGATCGCCGACGAACAGTTGATTTGCGAACGGGCCGAACTTGCCGCCCAGCACGTCGCAGGCGATACCACTGGCCGACTTACCCATCTTGGGATACGGGAAGTAGACGCAGGTTGGATTTAGCTCCGGAATCTTCTTGGCCTCGGTCATCATCCGGCTTCCGCTGACCGGTTCTGTCGGTTTCTTGCCCATCGCGGATTTGATTTCCGGCAGGTCATACCAGCCAAAGCCGCTGGGGTTACCAACGAACTTGCCGGGCTCCAGGTGCTTCAAGCCACAGGCGCCATTCCACGGGCCTTGATTGTCGGTGTAGAAGACATCTCCGAGATGATTGAAGCCGATACCGCCGGGCGATCGCACGCCGCTGCAGGTCGGGATCATCTTTCCGTCGGGAGTTACTCGCACACACCAGCCACGGTAAGAGACGTTGCTGGTGAACGAGCCGGTCAGGCAGAGCACCACCCAGATGTTGCCGTCTTTGTCGAACTTGGATCCGAAGGCGTATTCGTGATAGTCGCCATTGATGGACCACTTGTCGCAGACATCCTCAACGATGTCGGCCTTGCCATCGCCGTTCTCATCCTTCAGCCGCGAAACCTCGCAGCGTTGAGTCGCATAGAGCCACCCATCGCGTTCCGCGAGCCCAAGCACCTCATGCAAGCCGCGAGCGAAGAGTGAAAACTTCGCCGTCTTCACATCATCCGCGAGTGCATTCTCAACGAGGTAGATATCCCCGCGCCGCGTCGAAACCGCGAGCTTCCCTTGATACCACTGCAAGCCACCAGCTTCCAGGTTTACCGACTCCGGCACATTGAACGCCGAGATCGGATAGTAGTCCGCCTCTGTCGGTAGCTTGTCTTGAGCAAACGCTGCGGCGCCAATCGCCCAACCGGCAACGACGGTGGAAAGAAGTCGAGAGAGTTTCATAAAAGAATCCAACGAATGGAGAATTGATTATTTTCGATTGCGACACCACGCAGGGTTCACTGCAGGCCAGCGAGTGCCAGACCTTTCCGCGACTCGCTTACCACGCGTAGCTTTGCTCAATTCGGCCCTCGCCGTTGTTGAGGTCCAGGTCGACGATCAGTTCTGTCTTACCACCTACGTTGCGGAGCCTTGCGGCACCAGACGATGGCTTGACGGTCACCTTCAGGTAGGTATCGACGATGTAGGCATCGCCTTGTTGCTCGATCTTGCTGCCTGAGGCTGCTCGATAGGAGACCTTTGATCCTGACGCGGGCGACTTGATCGTCAGCGTGCGGGTGAAGCCCATGTGTTTGCCTTGTGGGGCTGGGATGATCTCGTCGGTGACTTGAGCATCGCCGTAGCTGTAGAGGAAGACTGGCTGACTCTTGGAATTGATGCGGTAGCCTCGGAACTGGTAACCCTGTTCGCGAGCGGCCGCGCCCGGCCAGGACGCATCCGCACCGTCGAGTCGTGCGAAGGGAACGCCCCGTACGAGGCTTTGGACGTTGTCTCCCAGCGGCTTTTGATTGCCGGGGCCGCGACCAATCCAGTGCTTCCCGGCGTCGATGAACTCGTTCTGCCAGATCATCGCAAGGTTGATGTTCTCGGCGTCGAAACACAGGTTGACCTTCTCGGGATACCCGACCGCAATGCCTCGCGGGCTGACGCCCTCAATGAAGTTGCGGTAGATGATCGGTTCTTTTTCGGGAGTCAGTACGATCGCTTCTCGCTGAATGCCCGGCGGAACGGCGGCACTGGGGCCATCACTCAGCCACAGCCAGACCGACTGCATCTGCTTGTTGGCATCGGCGTCGAGTACATCCTTGATGGTGACATTACCGAACGGCCACGGCGCCGGCATACGCGTGCCCGGGCGGTAGACCTGCGGATTGTCCATGTACCGCATGAACCAGTCTTGTCGCAGGCGACTCGCCATCTTGGTGAGATCCATCGCTTGAATGCCGACAGCCTGATTCTTGTCGAACGGATGACACTTCACACAGCCGAGGCCCTTGTCGCCCACCAGTTTGCGACCGGCGGCTTTCATCTGGCCGAGTGATTCCGTGTAGGCGGTCAGCTTGGCTTCGGCCTTTTCGTCGGCTTTGCGGAACGCAGCTTCCAGATGTCCAACATTGTGACCCGCGAACTTCGGCATCACGGCCAGCATGTAGCCGCGATCCTTGGCTCCATTGTTCAGCAGGTTCTTCAGGTAGTTTTCGTTGAGCTTATCACCGACACCGTTGATCGGCGGCGGGAGCCGGCCTTCGTCACCCATCTCCTTCATCGTGGTTTCGAAGTACGGGTTGCGAGCTTCGTCGACTCCACCAACCTTGCCGCGTTGATGGCAGGCATAGCAATTGAACTGAGCCAGCGAGTGCGCGAGGACCTGTTCGGCTGATCGTTCCGGCGAACCGTCCTTCAATGTCTTGACCGCTTGTTGAATGTGTTGCCGTTGAATGGCACTCAAGTGATAGTGTGGAGTGTTCGCTGTCGGCGCCGCAGACAGGCATCCAAGGCTGAAGTTGGCGAGGTCAAACAATGGCTTGGCGTTCTTTTCGGCCTTGGCGGTCTGACCGTCCAGTTTCAGTTGATGGCAGGCCGCACAACCGGCTGAAACGAAGATCTGCTTGCCCTTGGCAGCCAGTTCGTCGTTGAGCACAAAGGCATCGCCATCTTTGGCCGCTGCAGGCCGGTCTTGTGTCGGAGTTGCAATTGCTGCCAGTGACTGGCGCGGCGTGCCGGGGCCTTCGATCTCGACCTTTAGCTCCCATTCGCCGCCGCCCTGCGTGTAGTCCACGATAATCGGGTAGACGCCCTTGTTGAGCCGGCGTTGTCCCTGCTTCTCACCATAGGGATGCACGCCGTCGTTCAGCACGACTTCCTGGTCTTCGATCTGCAGGCGGCTGCCGTCATCCGATCCCAAGTGGAACTTGTAGTTGCCTTCTTTGGCGATATGGATGAAGCCCGTGAACCGCATCCCAAAATTGTTCTTGCGGGCCGCGAGTTCCAGGTCGAAGCCGGACGACATGCCCTTCGTCTTGGGCTGAATCTTGCCGAAGTCCGGCACCTTGTCCCAATCGCCTTCGTAGTAGGCATAGTTGAGGTTGGCCGAGATCTTTACGTCTTTGAAGAAGAACGAGGCGATATCCCGAGCCTGCTTGTCATCCAGATTGAGGCTGGGCATGCGTCCCGCCGGCCGGGCATCCATCGGATTCTTCAAGAAGGCGATCAAGCTCGGTAGGGTGTACTTGCCCGCGAGGTTGCCCAATGGGATCGAATTCGCGATCGGAGCCGCACCTTGCTTCACCGGCGAGTGGCAGCCGACGCAACCCACTTGGTGAAAGAGTTGCTCGCCGCGCTTGACGGCGGCGGTGTCGGACATCGCTTCTTGAACCGCTCCGGTCTTGGACAGGTAGTGCACCAGCGCGGTGATGTTGGCTTTACGTTCGTCTTCGGGAATGCCGTTGAAGATGTCCGGCATTGTGGTGCCGGGCTTTCGCGCGTGCGGGCCATTCAGGAACTTTTCGAGTGCTCCCAGTTGGACCCGCTCCCCGAGCTTGTCCAGCACTGGCGCTTGCTTGGCTTTGAAGAGCGACGCCTGGGGTCCTGATGGCTTATGGCATGACGTGCAATTCAGCTCTTCGATCAGCAGGCGACCGAGTTCTGCTTCGTCAGGCTTGAACTTCTCCTCTTCGTCCTCGTCCTTCAGAGATTGCTCAACACGGGCAATCACTTTCTCGTAACCGGCGACGATGGCGTGATCGGGAACAGCCGGGGCGTCGGCGGCCAGTGTGGCGAGCGGCAGGCTCAGCAGAGGGAACAGGGCCAGCGTGAATTTGCGAAGAGCCATCGTGTGCAGGGTCCTTCAGGAAGTGTATCAGAGACCGGAGACGCAACGGTGATGACGATGGCTGCGCGGTGCATCGTGGTCGCAGAGGCCACGGATGCTGTCACGAGCCAGCGGAGTGTGCGGATTCGAAGCAGGAAAATCAGCGGGGCGGAAGTCTAGCGCGGACGTTCGCAAGA
>CAYLTY010000145.1:0-21039 GCA_964386705.1 uncultured Planctomycetaceae bacterium | reverse complement strand
TATGGGAGACGCCTTCTCTCGCAAAAAGGACTTTGGATTCCTCAGGACTGAGATGACTGCCTTTCAAACTCCGGAAGGCCAGCAGCATCTCTGGCTGTGGTTGACGAAGCGACCCAAGATCATGCGGGAATTTGCAGACAGCATCGGAGGCTTTCCGCCGAACGTCTGTGCCATGACCACGGTTACATCCCCAAAGGCACTCAAGCGTATTGATGCCCTGCGGGAGGTTGACGCGTCGGTGCGCGGTCTGTCGCTGGAACCGCTGTGGGGCTCCCTCGCCGACGAGATCGACCTGACAGGTATCGACTGGGTCATTGTGGGCGGTGAAAGCGGGGCCAAGGCCAACGCGGAGCTCTTCGCAACCGAGTGGGCTATGAAACTACTGAATCGTTGTCGCGAGGAGGGTGTAGCCTTCTTCCTCAAGCAGCTCGGCCGCCGACCAACCTACCAAGGGAAAGAGCTGAAGCTACGCCAGTTGCATGGAGGAGACTGGGCGGAGTGGCCCGCTGACATTCGAGTCCGGGAGATGCCGCAATACTTCTACAACTACGCGGCTGTAGGTGCGTCGGTGTAGATCGTCGGCGACTCTGCTTCTGGGGCGGGCGTCACTCGACGCTCGCCCTTGAAAGTGCTTCGCAGTTGGAGCGGCTGAACAATTCGCGAGTCTTGAAATCTAGACCGAGCAGTCTTCGTTAACATCGGGCAGAGAACGGAGTCCCTGTCCGATGCTCGCTTATCACTTTCGTGAACGCTTACGACCGCATCAAGCGGTGCGAAACTGCTTGATGTCGACTCGCTGAACGAAGGGCTTTCCCATCACTCGAATAGAGCGTTCTTTCTTCACCCCAGCATTATGGAGTTTGAGGATGCCTCACCGAGTCGTCGAAAACCACGATGGCCAGCCATTAGTGAAGCCCGCGAGGAGCGCCGCCGTGTCGCTCCATTCGGATTGAGGAGACCGCTTTGCAAACGCTCCAACCAACTTGAAGCAACACTCCGTTTTGGGGACCGCTCTCTTTCCCAGATACCAAGGAGATTGGCTGACTGCAAAGCGGTATCCGGTTTGGGTTCTCCCCTTCACAAAGATGGAGGTCTTGAATAGTCCCTTCTGAATCACTGTGGTATTCTGTGCATCTTCCACCTTCAGTGACGGGCCCAAAATGACTGTAAACAGCGACGCTTCTGCTGAGATGACGCCTGAGGAAGTTTCGGGAGCTAACGAAGCCCCTCCGCCGCTTCCTGACGTGGAAAGTAAGCTCCGCAGGCAGGTCACTAAGTGGCAAAGCAAGCTCCTTGACCTCGGGAACCGCAATCCGCTTATTAACTGTTCCTTCAATGCTACTCGTGGCGTTGTTGAACTGGTTGTCCCGGATACCGAAACCATCTGGAAGAAGTTGGCGAGCGAAGGGACTGCTGGTTCCAACTCGATGCGATTTCCTTGGCGACGCGATTTGATTCCACCGCCAAAGGAAGTACTCGAGCGCGAAGCTGCGGCAGCAGACGAGTCGTCATCAGACAAGAAGCTGAAAGAGTGGAATCCACCGCTAGAGGAATGCCGTGCCGCGAGAAAGTTCGGAGATCGTGATCTACTAACACCACTCGGCGATCGCGCAATTGATCGGCGGATGCGAACGCTCGACGGTCATGCTCAGCTATCGCTTTCCGAGCAAGGCGTGCACTGCCTCTACGTTGCCTTCGGATTCCTCAAGTGGTTCGAATCGATCGAGAGTGACACCGAACTCCTATCACCGCTCATGCTCGTCCCCATGTCTCTGTCTCGCTCCTCCGCCGACGCACCGTGGGAATTGGTTGAAGCAGAAGATGATGCCATCGATAATTTGTGCTTGCGCGAAAGGCTCAAACAAGACTTCGGCATGCTTCTCCCTGTATTGCCGGACATTGATGATTTGGAAGAAGAAGGCGCGCGACTGAAGTTTCTAGAGTTGGTCCGACAATCAGTGGCTGCCAATGAACGCTGGGAAGTACAGGACCGGTGTGCTCTCGGACGCTTTGCTTTCCCTAAGGTCGCTATGTGGCAGGACCTCGGGGACCACGTCGACTCTGTGCTCGCCAATGCACTTTGTCGATCTATCGGCGGCGATGAGTCGATCTCGCCGCAGTACTCGTTTGGATTCAAGTCTCCTCTGCCGGAAGCGGCAACACTTGATGACGAAATTGCTCCCGGTGAGATCAAGACCATTCTCGATTGCGACTCCAGTCAGCTCGAAGCAATTATCGCAGCCCGGCGCGGTGTTAGCTTCGTATTGGACGGACCGCCTGGGACCGGCAAGAGCCAGACTATTGCAAATATCATCGCAGACTCCCTCTCAGAGGGCAGGCGAGTCCTGTTTGTCAGCGAAAAGGTTTCCGCCCTTGAGGTGGTGAAGCGGCGGCTCGACGACTGCGGGCTGGGAGAGTTCTGCCTCGAATGTCATTCGAGCAAAGCAAACCGGAAGGGCGTTTTGGATGAACTTAAATACTGCCTCGATCTACCGGCCGAAGTTTATGAAGATGTGACGCCGAAGCTGGATGAAGCAAAGGAAAAACGGTCGTCGTTGAATAGCTATGTTCGCTCGGTTCACCGTCGCCGTCCTCCATTGGGATTGTCTCCTTACGAGCTTTTCGGGCATGTTTCGCGATCTCATCGCCTAGGCCATGCGGCAAGATCCCGGTGTGAGCTTCCCGGCATGGAACACATGGATCGAAGTCGCTTTGAAAACTGGTTGCAGTTACTAGATCGAGCGAGCGACTCAGCGGACGTTATTCGAGGACATCAGCGGCATCCGTGGCGCGGCTGCCAATTGACCGTTCGCACTCTCACTCTTTCTGATGAACTGCAACACCACCTTGGTATTTTGGCCGATGCGTTTGGCACGATCGAACAGGTTGTTTCACCACTGGTTCGGCAGGGACTTCTGGCCGAGGATCTCACACCGATGGCCCTCAACGGGGTCTTGCAGTCTTTTCGAGATGTCTTGAAGGTTCCTGATGTTCCGACGGACTGGTTTCAGGCTCCGAGGGAAGTTGCAACATCGATTATCCGCCTCTGTGAAGCGACCCATGCACTCAGCTCGCTTCGACATCAGTTCTCGGAGTTCGTGGAAGATGTCGAGATTCATTTTCCTGAAACACCGATTAGCCAGAAACTAACAATTGGTGGTAAAGACTGGCAGGAGAAGTTTTGCGAGGAAGTCCCGCAATCAATTCGTCAGCAGCAGACATTTCTCGAAGGACCGGTTCAGAATCTGAGAAATTTCACTGAGTCGGCTGACAAGGCGTCAGTGTTATCTGCCACCCTCACAGGTTTGTTACCAGTGCCCGTCCGGGCGGATTTACCTCCGTACAAATTCCCCGCAGTGGTGGACCTGGCAAAGCTAATTGCGAGCGTACATCCGCTCCGCACCGAATGGTTGCTCTCAGAAAACTGGTCGAAACTTCGTTCGGGAAGCCAAGCGGCTCTGGCCAAACTCGACGAGGCGGCCCGCGTTGTTAAGCGGCTCGAAGGCCGTCTTGATCCCGATCAGCTTCTTGAGCTGAGCCAATCTGCGGCAAACCAGAGTCGTTTGGAAAGCGCATGGGAAAGGATAGAGTCAGTTTCTGCCGAGGGGCATCTCGATGACCTAGTGAAGATTCAGCAACAACTAGATCACGCTGCCTCTCTGCTACAAGAACTTCAGACGCTTGTTCAAGCAGTCGTGACTGAATGGGGAATCGAGAGGGCGATACCAGTTTCTTTGGTACAAGCCCGCGCCCTGCAAGTGGCTATTCCGCTCTGTTTGCAAATGGGTGAGGTCGCCGGAGCATGGCGAGATCCTGCAACTTGCGTGAAGCTGAGAAGTGGCTGTGAGGCCATCCTCAGCGATTTGCATGAGGCTGCGCAACTTCGAGAACAGCTAGATGAGCGACTTTCTCACCGCGCGTTCAAGGCCGCCGCTGCGGAACTGGCAAACCGTGCCCCTGCTTATCAGTCGGCGTTGAAGCGATGGTTTGGGGGCTTTGGTACCTACCGCCAAGAAGTGGCTGATCTTTTCAAAGAGCCACCTCCCGCAACTCCGATTTTACTGGCGGACCTAAACAAGCTGCGGACGTGGCATCGTCGCATGTCGGAAGTGATCGAAGCCGCGGACGAGCTTGCACCGTGGCTTCCCGCAGGCTTTGCGAAAGAGCAACTCGCAGCTTGGACACAATTGCAACAGTCTCTGAATGCGTTCGCTCAGTTCGTGACGGCGGTCCCAGATTTTGTCTGCCACCTACCAGATCAAGTTGTCACGCTCGACAGGCCGACTCTGACGTCGTTAGACGCCCGTCTTGGGGAAGTCCTTCAACAAGTTGATCGCGCTCATGGCTCTCTGGGATGCTTCAATGATCATGCGCCGCTGGCCGAACTAATTCAGCAACTGGTGATTCTCTCTGCTTCGATAAGTGACTGCCTATCGGCCCATCAGGCGTTAGCACCCGCTTACACTGTCGCGCCACGAACGCTCAAAACCTTGGTTGAAGATTGCCGACTCGCAAAGCGATTCTCCGAGTTCCATGCTGAGACGACTGCGCAGTATCGCATGCTCATTGATCTATTGCCGCCTGAGGCAACGCCAATGGATCGAGCTGTGTGGCAACGCGTGGAACGCAGCATTCAGGCGATCGAGCGAATGGGCAAACTCGTCCCGTCGCTGGAAAAGTATCAGGACATACTTTGCCGACCTGACCAATTCGATTCTGCGATGTTGAGCAAGAGCGCAGAGGAATTGGAGTTGGGTTATCGATCATTCCTCACGGCACTCCAAGAAGTTGCTCCGCAGTTTGAATTATTGGGGGAAAAGCTCGCCGCCGAGGAGCTTGTTCGTCAACCGCTGGCAGACTTGCGATCTGCGGCGCAATCCGTCTTGCCCGAAATCGAGGAGCGGTATCGGCTGCTCACTTCATTATTGCCGATACTTCTGCCGGAGGCTGACCTGGACATTGATTCGTTGGCGATCGCTGAGTCCACAGTTGAAGGAATACGGTCGCAGCTGCGCGAACAGCAGGATTGTTTGGCGGTCCTCAGCGAATGGAACGTGGACTTGGAGTTTGATCTTCTTGAAGGTGGGTATGCGGAGGCCGCGTGGCTCTTGGAACAGGCAACTGCCGGTACTCTTACGCCGTTGACGCACGCCGTCGCCACATCGCCGAACACGCGTCAAGAGGTGGCCAACGCCATAGACACTTGCCAGAAAGTGCTGGCGGGTGATTTTTCAGAATCGCTGAAGTTCCTGCGCTCGGTGTTTTCGTTTCAGTCTGAAACAGGACAGGGGCTCACAATACCCCATATGCCCTTGGAGTTACTCAGCAATTTCCTGCTAGGGCTTCGTTCGGCGATGGGATCACTGGATGAATGGCTCAAGTTCTCCCGATGGCGGCGTGACATGGAAGAACAGGGTTTTGGGGGCATCATCGAGGAACTTCTGTCAGGGAGATATTCTCCAGAAGAAACCAAGAGTGTCGTTGCTGCTCGCTTCTTTCGTCAGGTTTTTGATCATTTCGCCACCGAGGATCGACTGCTGGGGGAATTCGATCTCGCGTCACATGAACAATCGCGCGAGCGTTTCCGCAAACTCGACGAATGGGAGGTCCGAGTAGCCGCTTCGCGAATTCGCCAGTATCAACTGGGCCGAGACGACCGTCCTCGTTCTGGATGGTTCGCCGAAGCAACGTCTGAGCTGGGAATCTTGCAGCGCGAAATCCAGAAGAAGCGGCGGCAACTCCCCTTGCGAAAGTTATTCGCCGAGATCCCGAGCGTCCTGCAACGGCTCAAGCCCTGCATCATGATGAGTCCGTTGTCGGTCAGCACGTTTCTTCAGTCTGACGAACTCCGCTTCGATCTTGTGATCTTTGACGAAGCGTCCCAAGTTTTTCCGTGGGACGCTGTTGGAGCCATTTACAGGGGAACTCAACTCATTGTCGCCGGTGACGAAAAGCAATTGCCACCAACAAACTTTTTCAACCGAGCCGACATCGAAGCTGGTGACGAAGAAGATGCTGACATCGGTGATTTCGAAAGCATCCTAAGTCTATGCAAATCCATCGGTATGCCCGGTCGCGGTTTACGTTGGCATTACCGCAGTCGGCGTGAACCGCTGATCGCGTTTTCAAACCGGCATTTTTACAGCGGAGATTTGGTGACCTTTCCCAGCATCCGCGATGCCAGCAGTGATGCGGTCCGGTTGGAGTTTGTTCCCCAAGGCCGCTGGATCGATCGAGCGAATCGTCCCGAAGCGGAACGGGTCACCGATCTTGTCGTGCGGCATCTCAGAGCACGACCTGAAATATCAGTAGGGATTATTGCATTCAACCAGTCTCAGCAGGTGGCGATCGAGGATGCTATCTTTGAACGCCGCCGCAAGTACCCGGAAGTGGATGCCCTATTCAATGCCGGACTTTCGGAGCCTCTATTTGTCAAGAATCTCGAAAATGTCCAAGGAGACGAACGGGACGTTATCCTTCTCTCGATGGGCTATGGCTACAACGAAGCTGGTAAATTCCTGAAGAACTTCGGTCCGCTTACCAAGTCCGGTGGCGAACGCCGCTTAAATGTCGCGGTCACTAGAGCGCGGGAAGAAGTAGTTCTAATTGCTTCGGTGAAGGCAGCCGATCTCGACCTTGCTGGCAGCACCAGCTTAGGGGCAAATCTTCTCAAGGGTTATCTCGAATACGCGGAACGAGGCGTCGATTCATTGGCCCGCGAAATCAGCTCGATCACCGGAGAAGCCGAGTCCACGTTTGAGCAGGAAGTCGCCGCGGCACTCGTCGCGCGGGGCCTGCATCCTGTTTCACAAGTTGGCTGCGGCGGATTTAGGATCGACATGGCGCTAAAACATCCACAGCGCCCTGGCGAATTTTGTTTGGGTATCGAATGTGATGGTGCCACCTATCATTCATCCAAGACGGCTCGCGACCGTGATCGCATTCGTCAGAATGTTCTTGAGAGCTTAGGTTGGAACATTATTCGCATCTGGTCTACAGATTGGATTCGCAGTCCAGAACGTCAAATCGACCGGGTCCTCGCCGCTTACGAGCGGGCTAGTGTGCCTCAGACAACGCGAACCACGGATCGAGAGTCAACGCTCGACGAAGATTTGGTGGACTTGGCCCCCCGCTACGAAGTGCCTCAGGACACAGCAGGTCCAGTCTTCAAGGCGATCAAGGACGTGCCGGAAAACCACCTGCGGGAGACCTTTCACGGCATTGTCAGACGCGGAGGAGCCATCGACCTCGAAGGACTGATTCAGCAGACGTCTCGCGCTCTTGGTTTTGCCCGGACGGGGAAGCACATCCGGCAACGCTTAGAAACGTCGCTTAATGATCTTCTTCAGGTTGGGCACTTGAGGTGGATCGGTGACCGAATTGCTTCTGGAATGGATGAAGTTTAGTTAATTCGATGTTTCTCTTGCATTGTTTAGTCTCATTGCATCCCTCTCCATCAACTCAAAATCGAAATCGTTTCGAGTTAGAAAAGTAGCGTCGAACAGTACACAGAATGGAGCAGTATCGGTGGCGAGAGGATGGCTGCTCCGTTCAGGGGAGGGTCTGAGTTGGAAGAGCGTTATCAGGCATCCGACATTACACGTAGGTTCTTGCCATCGAGCCTGCGTCGAGACGTAGTCTTCGATGGCGATGGTTTCATTGATCCCTCATGCCCCGCGATGAGCTTCTCTGAACTCCTTCACGCCAACGCACGAGCGATTGTAATCCGTGGACGGCCGTGGCTTGGCAAATCATATTTATTTGATGCGATCTGCGGTCACGAAGCTGACCTCGATCTTGGAGCCTTTGTCTGGAGCAAGCAACTTCAGGATCACTCGCAGCAAGGCAAGCTACTCCCAAGACAGTGGGACGAATGGAAAGACAGTGACGCCCAAGCGTGCTGGCTAATTGACTCTATGGATGAAGGCGAACTGGTCGCGCCAAATCTCTGGAATGCGATTGTTGAGCAAATTGAGTCACTCCCTGAAGGCTCTAGGAGTCGCCTGCGTGTAATTGCCTTCAGCCGTGCAGAGCAGTTCTTGGAACGCTTCGCAGGCAAGATGCAGGCACTGTTTGGTGACGGCTATATCGACGTCGATCTTTTGGAGTGGGGACGCGAGGACGCTAGGCAGTGGACCGGCGATGACCAAATCTTCTCTGAGACACTACAGGTGGTACGAAAGTACGGATTACAGAAGGTAAGTGCGCTCCCAGCCGCATTCTGTTACATCAAGAACAACCGCAAGAAAGACATGACCATTAAAGATGTATGGCGCGGAGTTCTGATGGAATTGCTGCGCGAGAAGAGCAGCAATCCTCTTCGTCGCAGAGGAGCAAATGAGCACGCTGAAGACCGCTTCACAGCTGCTGCGAGAGTCGCCGCCGTGATGACGTTTGCCGGAATTAGTGAAGTGTGTGATGGGGAACTTGACGGCATTCACCAGGTGGACGAGTTCATCAACATCGTCGACGAATCAGATCGGAGACGCCGGATTGCGGCCAAAGAGGCGATTCAAACGGCGATGTTCCGCGAAGGAAAACGATTTGCGCAGAAGCATGTTCAGGAGTGGATGTGCGCCTTTGGGCTGCAAAACGTGCCTTTGACTCGACTGAAACCTCTAGTTACGGGTGAAGATGGTAGAATTGTAGCCAGGCACTATGAGTTGTTATCCCTTCTGACCCTTGTGTCCGAGTTCGGTAAAGAAATCCAGAGTTGGTTGGTGGAACTGGAAGGTGGTGTTCCGCACTCGCCAGACAGTAACCCATATTCGTTATTAGAAGCTCGACTGATTCTCGACCGACTCGGTGACTTGGCTGATCGGTCAACAACGGGTCTCGACATCTGGACTAACAAAGGCTTTGAGAACCTAACAGTAGCCGGGATTGGCGCTGAACTGGCGCGCCGCTTATCCGATCGCAATACATCGGAAGCGCAGCAAGCAATGCTGATTGATGTTGCTCTTGCAACCGACTCGCGAGAAGTTGTCGGCCAAGCCATCGGAATTGTCTGCGACGGCCAATGCGGCATTAAGCTGCGAAAAGCAGCCACTCGGCTAGTCTGCGACCTCGCTTCTAATGCGGAGCTACTTGAATTAGACGCTTACACCACATTGCCTAGCCGATCCCGCATCGACAAGTACACGAAGGCCACACTGATTTACCACTTCTTGCGTCGCGAGTTATGGGATATCCCGAAAGTCGCACAGCACGCCATGCCACTAGTCCCCAGTGGCGACACGCTAGATGAACCTCACGTCCTCTTCTACAGACTGACTGAGGATCTGACACTTCCAGCAGCCGGTGCGGTAGTTGCATTTGAGGTCACGCAACTGAAAAGGCGAAAGGACTCTAGCCGTAGGCGCGACCAAACCCGTCATGATTTATTGGACAAAGCACTGAGCCTGCTCATCGAAGCTCCGGAGGCGACGACGGCTGATCTGAAGTCGTTGGTTCCACTAGCGCTTGCCGGTTGGTATGACGACTTTTTGACTTCTTTCAACTTCATTCCAGCCATACGCAAGTCCCGTGAGACGAGACGCAGCTACGTCCTCCAAGGCTACAAGTTGTTGGGTAAGGGCCAGCTGACTCATTTTGGAGCATTGCACTGGTTCCTCGCGCCTGAGGATGTCGATTGGCTATTGAAGCATTCGCTCGCATTTGCGAAGTCCAGTCCAGAATTGTGGACAGATTTGTACGGACTTTCTTGGAGCGACAGCTTTGTATCTCATCGCGAACTCCTACGCCAATTCATTGAACGCCATCGGCCGGGTCTTACTAGTATACTGGACCAACAAAGGATTGAGTGGCAAGCTAAAGAAGAGCAACGAAAAGCAGAAGGAGAGAGGCGATGGCAGAAGCCCGTTCCCATTCCGCTAGTTGACGCAGTCAACAAGACGCTCGAACGTGACCCACCCGTGTTACAACAGCAGTTCTGGCAGCTTTCCTGCTACTGCTTTGGTCGGGACCAATGGCGTCCTCGAGCTCTCTCCGGACAGTGGGGCGACCTGTCGGAAGAAATAAGGCAGCGCGTTTTGAGTCTTTGCCGTGAGGCATTGCATCATTGTGAATCGACTCCGATTCCTGATGGAAGCTCCTTCCCGACGGTCGTTTTATACGAAAGTTGGTCGTTTGTAGCCGTTTTGCGGCAGAATGATACCGGGTTCAAACTGACTGACGAATTGATTCGAAAATGGTTGCCATGCTCGTATTTCATGTGGCACGAGTCATGGAACGAGGTCGTTTTTCTATGCCACGAGGTTTCATCAACTGCTACAGAGGATGTTGCGATAGAAGCGGTACATCGTGAGCTTCGATCTATGCGAGATGGGGTAAGTACCGCCGCAACTAACTACCCTCTTCAACTTTGGAGTCCCCGATTTTCCAGTGCGTTGTGCCAAATTGTTCAAGATGCCCAATTTGCAGAGGATGGTCGAGCACAGCTACTAAAAATACTCACAAAGAACGCGCCAGATGCAGCGCTCGCTGTCTTAGAACAGGTTATTCACGGTGAGCCTCACGGTTGCTTTTGGACTGCCGCTTTGGATGGGCTACTCCGTCTAGAACCTGAGTTGGCATGGCCGTGGTTAGAGGACGAGTTTAACAGACGTGGCAAATCGCTTTTTTCAGAATTGCGATGCTTCTATTCGGATCACAGACCCGTCGGATTGGACCGTCCAGCGTGGACATTGGACCGGCTGATCAAGCTCGCGCGAATGATTCATCAGTCTTTTCCAATCGAATGCGACAATAGCCAAGCGGGCATCGGTACTGTGGACGCGGAATATGTGAGTGTCCGTTGGAGCATTTGCCGTCTAGTCTTTGATCGGAATGGACCGGGTGATCGAGACGCCTTGACTGCATTGGCCCAAGAGTTCCCTATTCTGAACTCCTGGATCGAACGCCAGCTTCAGCGAGAGGCGACTATCGCCGCCTTGGAGCCATCGCCTTACCTACCGTTTGAGCAAGTCGTGCGACTTCTTGAGAATGCAGACTTTCATATAATCCGCAATTCTGCGGACCTACACGATGCCCTAGTCGATCGCCTGCGGCAGATTGGTCAACAAGCCCCGCGATTCATCGAAATGCTGTACTTGCCTGGTGAAACGTCAGAGAAAGAGCGCCGACGGCACGAGTCAGCATTGCAGGCTTATGTTGAGTGTAGGCTGAACGACATCCTGCCCGGACGAATCACCGGCCAGGAAACCACCATCAGGTTTCATCGAGAAGCTCAAGGCTACTTTCGTAGTCGAACTGATATCCTAGTCTCAGCACCGACCATCGGCCGTAGTTGGGCAGAAGTTGTCATTGAGGTAAAATGGTCGGATAACAAGGATTCGAAGCACGGCAAGGTCTGCAATGCTCTTCGAGAGCAACTGGGTGAGGTTTATCTTTTGAAGGAGCAGCGAACTCACGGGATATATCTCATTGGATGGATTGGCAATAATGTGTCGTGGAGCAAATCGGCAGGACGCCCGCCGGAGAAGCCAACTACGATTCATACACTTGAGCACGCCTTTCGAAGTCAAGCAACGCTATTTACAAATGAAAACCCGGCAATACGGATCACCCCGGTGGTGTGGGATCTTCAATGGGTAAAATGATCGACCGAGGGAGTTGTCGTGCCTATGACTTCATTTGCTAACCTTGCCGCAGCTTCAGTCACGGGGAAGGCTACCGAACAACTAGAGTGGCCTCGACTCTCACTCCGACTGGCACAGCAACTGCTAATCCAGAACTCTGGATACATCATCGCGCTGCTCCCTAGCGGATGAGGAAATCGCAGAGCAAACGCCCTCGCCAACTTGGGGCAACAGGTCGGATTTTGCGACGGCCCTCCTTCAAGGAACGCAGAGGACGGCGGACATTCAACTCTTCGAGAAGTCAGAAGAAGGTCATGCTTTAGAACGGAGCAATCGCAGTGCGTTGAAGACGACCGCGAGTGAGACACCCGTGTCGGCAGCGATGGCGCTCCAGAGGCTTGCGTGGTCGAGAAGTGTGAGCAGCACAAATACCGCCTTCACACCGAGTGAGGCCGTGATGTTCTGGCGGATGATTCGTTGCGTGCGGTGAGAGTGTTCGATGAGCCAGGCGACACGCGAAAGATCGTCACTCATCAGAGCTATGTCGGCGGTTTCCAGTGCCGCGTCGGTGCCAACGGCTCCCATTGCGATGCCGAGACTGGCACGGGCCATTGCGGGAGCGTCGTTCACCCCGTCGCCGATCATCGCCACCATACCGTGACGTGCGACAAGCTCCTCGACCGCCTTAACCTTGTCTTCGGGAAGTAACTCGGCGCGAACATCGTCGATACCCACCGACGCGGCTACGCTTGCGGCAGCTTGGGAGTTGTCACCACTCAGCATGACAAGCCGCTCAATGCCGGCTTGGTGCATCGCTGTAAGAGCGTCTTTCGCATTGGGTCGAATGGCATCGCCCAGCCCGATGAGGCCGCAAACGTGTTCATGAGCGGCAATCACCACGACACTGAGACCGCGTGCAGCGAGTTGTTCCATGCGGTCGTGAAGTTCGGGAGTTTCCTCGCCGCGTTGCTCGAAGGCTCGATGCGAGCCAATCCAGACAGGTTGACCATCCAACCTGGCAGTCGCTCCTTTGCCGGAGATCGCTTGAAAGTTTTCCGCTGATGGCGGATTGAGACCGAGCGAATTGGCATGGCGAACGATGGCTTGCGCCAGTGGATGTTGTGAGCGAGCTTCGATGGCTGCGGCGATGTCGAGGACTTCGTGTTCGGTGTGGCCGCTCAGCGCAATCACCTCTTTGACTTCGGGGCGACCGGCTGTGAGGGTGCCCGTCTTGTCGAGTGCAATGGCTTTGAGCCTCGAGGCCAGTTCCAGGTAGCTAGCTCCTTTGACGAGTACGCCTTGATTGGCGGCACTGGCTAATGCGGCGACAAAACTGATCGGCGTCGAAATCACCAATGCACAAGGGCACGCAATCACCAACAACACCAGCCCTTGGTAGAACCAATGCGACCAATCCGCACCCATGAGCAAGGGCGGCACAAACATGACGCCGAGGGCCAAAGCCATCACGGTCGGCGTGTAGCGGCGAGCGAAAACTTCCACCCATTGTTCGGTCGGTGATCGTTTGCGTTGAGCATCAGTAACCATGCGAACGATGCGTGCCAGCGTTGAGTCATTAGCGGGCTTCGTTGTTTCGACTTCAACAGCACCGTCTTGATTGATCGTCCCCGCAAAAACCTCATCGCCAACCCTCTTCGCCACCGGCACAGATTCACCAGTGATAGGGGCTTGGTTGACTGACGTTTCGCCTTTGACCAGTCGCCCGTCTAAGGGAAACATTTCGCCCGGTCGAACGATCAGCGTGTCTCCAACATTGATTTGCTTCGCTGACAGCGTGGCTTCGGTGCCGTCAGGTTGCAGCACGTGAGCGGTGTCGGGCGCGAGCTTCATCAACGCTTCGACCGCTCGCCGAGCACGTCCAACGCTCCAGGCTTCCAGGGCGAGCGATACCGCGAAGAGAAATGCCACCGTGGCCGCTTCTGAATACTCGCCGATGCCAATGGCTCCCGCCACCGCGACGGTCATCAAGACATTCATATCGAGTCGCCAGCGCAATAGGCTGAGCCACGCCTTCGGCAGCACAAGCGTCATGCCTGCAATTGCCGAAGTGACAAAGAGCAAACGTGCAACGAGCGAAGGCGGTACTTCAGACTCGCCGAGCAATGTACGCCAGCCTTCCGTCGCTATCTGAGCCAGCCATCCCGCAGCCAGCAGCGCACCGCTGGCGACCGTGAGCGTCGAACGCCACCACCGATCAGGTTCAACAGCGGTCGGTGCCTTGCCCGTTTCTTCGTCCCAGACCTCGGCTTTCATCCCCGTGCGAACTACTGCGTCGATGACGTTCTGAGCAGTGATCGGTTTCTCTGGTGTGACGATCATGAGGCCGCGTAATACATCGAACTCAAGCCACTCCGCACCGCCCACTACGGGACCAACTTCGCGTTTCAGAACCGCGACTTCTTCAGCGCAGTCCATGCCAGCGATTTTGAAGCTCAACATGGTGGGTGTGTCGGTCATCATCTTCCAATTTACAGACTTAGGGCAGCACTCAATCTCTCAGAGAGTGGTCTACGCCCGCATTGATGATGCCAATTGCATCCAATTTGAGTGCAGTTGAGACCAAATTGATGGCGCTTCAAAACAGCGAGCCACCGGTTAATACGTATGATTGACCTACTTTCGAGCCCACTTTTGGTTCTTTCCAGGCTCAAACACCGCCAGAGCCGATTTGGCACAGTCTTCGCGATAAGAATCCTTCGCTGGGTTGAAAACACTCCGCCAGCCAACGATGGGGCCAGTTGCTTCAAAAGGGCCGCAAAGGTTACGAGTGGAGAGAGATCATGAAACGTGCAGGCATCATTTTGGTGGCGTTGATTACAGCGGTGGTATTTGGCATGGGCGGGTCTGCTGCTCAGGCGGACCATCATTCGCATGGCTTCGGTGGCTCTTATCGTTCCAACAATAGCTATCCCAATCCGTCGTATGGTTACGGTCAGAACCAAAGCCACAATCAAGACTACGGTTCATACGGGAACTACGGCAGACGAAGCTCGCCTCATTACGGCTATCGCCCGACCCAAGTTCAGTTTCATCGTGGTCACGTCGATGTGAGCCCTGGGCACTATGACCTTCATCGCTCAGGTCGCGGGCATTGGTAACTGAGGACAATGCAAACAACCAAAACCGCGAGGGGGCCGAACATGGGATCGCACCTTCGCGGCTTTTGGTTTTCATAATGCAACGACATTGCACTTGGATGTGATACTTCGGCAATCTCTCCGGAGTCAGTAGAGGCATCGGTTTCGCTCCTGACTTCGGCGGTGGAGCGGCCGGGTCCTCTTCTTCGTCATCGTGGTGTTTTACCCCGACATCCGTCATGAGGTAGTGGCCCACATTTCCGAGCGTGCCGAATTCCCGCTTCAAATTCTCGATGTCTCTATTGCCCGACTCCTTCGGGTCATCTATCCACTTACCGACTTCGGCGAAGACACGGTGCATTCCGTCGTCGAGTTTCTCCCGCCGCTTGGTGACTTCCTGGCGGCTGCCAGGGTCACGAGCGAGATCGCGAATCTTTTGAGACTGTTGAAGCACGTCGTAGGCGGCGGCATAAACCGTCGTGCTGGGGTTGTAGTGCAAGTGATTGCGATGCGCGTCGAAGTGCCCCGGCTGGTAGTGGTAATGGCCCGATCCCCAATAGTTGCGTCCGTGACTTTACGCACGACGTGCTCCTTTCGCCGACGGCGGTGGTCACTCTGCGCTCTCCCAAAGAATACCCGTAGAATATCAAATGACGTCAAAACGCATGTTGCCGGGCGCTAGTAGCGTTGTCCAGAAGCTATGAGAACAACGGTCGAGTCACCCGTCAGCAACGGCCCACATAGCCAAGTCTCAGCCAGGCTGCGGGATAAGTGAGCGGATTGCAGCTCAATTCAGCTACGCCACTGGAGCGTGATCTCGGGTACGGGGTTGTTGAATGGACGCTGTTGTTCGCGAGACTCAACAAGCTCTTTCTTCAACTGGTAGTACCATCGCGCGGGCTTGTCGGCATCGTTGATGAGCATCAACTGCGGGTCTTCATTAAGACCTTGCTGTTGCTTATCAACGACATCGCGGTCTTGCTCAATGAAGGTGCGGACAAAGGGGCGAAGGATCGGACGAGCCAAGGTTAGCCAAGGAATTGTCCAATAGAAGAACTGATGCAGTTCCACTTGAGTTGGTGTCAGCGGGGTGAGTGTTGTCACACCGCAGATGTGGTGGTTGCCTACTTGGATATGTTCAATTCGAGTGCTGGGCAGTTCAAAGCGAATCTCAGTTGACACTTCATCCCCAAGGAGTCTGTAGGCTTTCGAATTCGATGACGGTCGGTGCTTGACCATCGTGAAGCCGAGATGTGACGGAGCAAAGGCTTTCGATTTTTGGTGCATGGAGTGCTTCGATCTCCACCACCACGACCGATGCACGAAGGGGCCGTGCGCTGGATCCATCAACCCTACAACAGCGTGATCAATCGAGCATGGGAAGATGCTACTTTCGAACAATCGACATTGGCTGGCGTCGACTGCGGGAATCTCGGGAATCGTTGGCAACGGGTCAGGCAGAGTTCTTTCGTCCGCTGGCATGAACACCCAGATGTTGCCTTGCACCTCACGACACGGAAAACGATAGACCCCAACGCGCGAGTGGTCGAATTTTTGAGTCGGCAATAGCGATGGAATGTGAGAGCAGCTACCGCCGCAGGTGAACCGCCAGCCGTGATAGCAGCATTCGATCTCGTGGCCGTCGAACGCACCGTGGCTCAAAGGGATGCCACGATGCGGGCAGATGTCGCGCAGAACAAAGGGCTCACCTTGCGCATCGCGGCCCAGCAAGATTGACTGTCCGAGCAGCAATTTGCCGATCATCGTGCCCGGTTTAATCCTGCTACCAGGAATTGCCATGTACCACACGTCGCGCAATATCTCCGATTCATTAACAAGCATCACGACTCCTTTAAGACGTTTGAGCCGGCTCAGACTTAGCTCTACCGGCGCGTCGATTTTTGTAAGGTGTTTCAACACTCGTATTGGGCAGGCTTGATCCTTGAGGGATCAATCGAAGATGAGAGCGGCACCAGTTGAGACTGACCGAGCAGCAATACGCGGACACTGACACTCGATGACCAACAACGTGACGTCATCCTTGAATGGGAGCCCTTTTCGATGCGCGTCCATTGCGGATCGAAATGCCGGCAGAACGTCGTCCAATGCAGCTCCGCGAGTGAGTTGCAGAAGCCGCATCACTTGGTGGAACCCGAACATCTCTCCCTCAGCGTTAAACAATTCTGAAACACCGTCCGTGAGGAGCAGTAAGCGGTCTCCTGCGGCGAGCGTCAGGGTTTTGGCGGACCACTGAAGGTCTGGCGCGATCCCAATCATCGTTCCTGTCGAATCGAGCACTTCAAGCGTGCCGTCGCTTCGCAGTAGAAGTCCTGGCAAGTGCCCTGCGCTCGCATAGGTCAGAGACGCTCTCTCGTTATTCCATCGAAGCAAGAACATCGACGCGAAATCACCGGGAAGCACCACCTTTGCGAATCGCTCATTAAGCAAGCTCAATAGCTCGTCAGGCTGTGATGTTTCGCGAGCGGCCTGGAGAATGAGCGTCTTCAGCATCGCGGCGCCCATTGCGGCAGCAACACCGTGTCCGGTTACATCAGCCACCGCGATCAGACAGTTAGCGTCATTCAACTGGACGACTTCGTGATGGTCGCCGCTCACTTCCGTGGCGGGAATAAAATGCCGCCGCAAATCTAATCCCGGAATGCTGGGCCAGTGCGAAAGCAAATGCTCTTGTAGCTGATGTGCCTTGTTGAGTTGAGTACGACGTTCTTGGTCATAGGCTCGCAACGCTAAGCTCATCGTGTTGACGGCTCGACCCAACAACTCCAATTCGGCGGTGCGGAACGATTCAACTTGCGTTCCAAGATTGCCATCAGCGATTCTTCGAACGACGTGCGAGAGCTGCTCCACAGGGCGAATCAGTGCTCCGAGTAAAATCCAATCAAGTACGATTGCCGCCACCACACCAGTCAGAGCCAACCCCATCAGTCGACCTAAGCTATCTCGACGCACCTCTCTTCGTATTTCGTTAGTTGATTCAGCGACGTACACCGCGACCCCGTTTGATTCGCGGCGAGATACGACGAACTGGGGGCTCGAAAGCTGTCCGAACTCATCCTGCTGCCGAATCGTATTCCGCAACGAGGTCAGCACTTCGGCCGCAGTTTCCGCGTGGCCAGAAGGTTGCAGTACGGTCTCGCCCCACTGTACAAGCACATGATGTCCCGAAACGTGCAGATGCTCGCCCCCACCGCAGAAGCGGTCTAACAGGGCCTGTACTCGCTCCGTCCCGTGATGCTTGAGTTCAGGAACCGCCACCGCAATCGCCTTAGCCTCCGCGTCCAATGCAACTCGCTTCTCTGCTAAGCGATGCGCGAATTCTCGTTGATAATCCCATATCAATGCGGCGGACAGCAGCATTGCCATCACAATGTTGATGCCAAGTAGTAGATGCAGCCGCAACGTGAGTGTGCCTCTACCTAGGCGGCGTTGTCGCCCCACAGCTGTGCTATCAATATATGTATCAATTCGTTCGTTCGCCATGTTCTCTACTTACAATTCAAGACTTAATTCCGTTCTTGCCTGACAGTCATTTCGTTGTTTGATTCAGGGAAAAAACCATAGGTGAGGCCACAAGGGATGATGCTGTGCCACAGCGGTCCACGTACCCAATAGCGGAAGCGCTAGCCACCATCCGGTGCGTCGCAACTCGGCATTCCAGGGGTCAGACGCGACTTTCACTGGAGGAACAAACAACGCTGTGCGTCGCGGACACCACCGCGGCACCTCGTCACAGTAGTCTTCGTACTCTCGGCCGAAGCGAACGCGCAGTACGTGCTCTTCTACAGGGACGACCGCCAGGTGATAAAAGACAAACAAGATCAATGTCGCGCCTGCAAAGGTGATACTTTTCAGGAACAATGATTCCGACAGCATCATCATGAACGTGCCGACGTACAGTGGATTGCGGCAGAACGTATAAGGGCCGTGATTCACCAGTTGGTGCGACTTGCGTCCGCCGATATTGGCGGTTGCCCACAATCGCAGGCAGATCGCTGTGATGAATATCAGCCATCCAAAGTAATCCGCTAATAGGGCCGATGTTGATCCGGGGGCGATCCAGGGCTCGGACATCAGCACTGCGATCCACGTCCCTAACAGAACCAAAGCAGAGAACGGCACACGCCAGCGATAAGCCCAATATTGGGCCACCGACTGTATTGGAGGGTCGCTCCTTGATGGACCAGTTGCATCAGGTTCGTGCGTCATCAACAACTCCATAATACGTCCGGTTCTGAATCGAACATCCCGAACGACGCCGGCTTTGACTGTTGCTGCCAGCATGGATTCACTTTTGCTGCCACGATTTGATGGGCAGATGGAAAAATCAGTGACCATCGAACACCGTCGGTTAGTCGACTTGATCTGAGGATTTCGCGTGCCTCTTCCAATTCACCATTGGTGAGGTATCAGCTGAGAGTTGCTCGCGCGGCCGCAGCGGGATCGTGAGTTACCCCGACGATTGTGCACACCAGCAGACGAACCGGTCGAATTTCGACAACACGAGTTCGCGGCTATCTGGGTCGAGATTGCTAGTTGGCTCGCCCACCAGAATTACGCGCAGATTGTTCGCTAGCGTGCTGGCCAGCGCAACATATTGTTGTTGACCAATGCTCAAGTTGCATGGTTTTCGGTCGAATCGGTTTCCGAGCGACACACTTTCGAATGCCATGCAACGCCGCGCATCAAGCCCACGCGACCGTACCAGAAGAGCCACTTATACGGATCGCAGAAAATAACTGCGCGGCATCAACGGTCGCAACTTCCGAAGTCTTCAAGACTTCGGAAGTTTGCTGAGCGCAGTTCTTATCTGGAACGCGTATTAGACGCGCAGCACGACCGTAGACACAACGATCAAGTGGGGCGACGACTCATGCGGCCTGAATAGCGATGGCCGCAGGTTTGTATTTTCGTGAATCTCGATAACCGAGCCAAGATTCAGAACTGCATACTGGAAAGCGAATTGTTGAGCTTCCAATAAATGACTCAGTGCAACTGGCGTCACTCGAACTTGGGGAGCCGATTCGACTGGGAAATGTCGGCAGGAGCAGTGCTCGCAACTAATTCCTTGCCCACGAACATCATCATGTTGATGATGTCCGTGCTCCTCATGGCCCCCCAGAAGTTCACCCTCATTGGCGCCATGCAGGGTTGCGCATTCGCAGCAATCACAAGCCCGGCCGCGAACGTCAAAAGAAACTAGCCCATCACCCCCGTCACATCGCACCAAATAGAATGGAGACAACAAGGTCGTGCCTTGTGCGGCTAGTGCGATAAGAACGATGAGCCAACGAGCTAACATGCTATCACAACCTCTCACTTTGTCTTTCGGACCTTTCAGCGGTCGCAGTTTATTACTTCTTTCGACTTGGCTGAAGGCTCTTTAACTAAAATCAATGCGCCACTGTCCTGATGCGGTTATACGCCAATGAGATGGCGCGTTCGTTCAAAGGGCAATTCGCAGTTTACGGATGAAGGTCACTACGCTGATACCACGTAAAATTCGAGGCCAGCGAATTGAGGCTTGAAATGCGTCTGAATGGAGCAATCTCATGCGCTGCTCGCGGCAACTACAAGTTGCCGCGAGGAAAGGCAAAGTGTACCTATGACTTCTCATGCTTGTGATCACTGTGATCGTGGTCGTGCTTGATCTCGCCACTGAACGATTTGCCTTCGATTTCAATGACCAGCCGGGCTTCGACTCCCTTGTGGTCGAGGTCTTCGGCAAGTTCCTTATCTTCTGACGCGAAGCGTGATGACTTGCCTTCTCCATCGCCGTCTTGAGGCGCAGCTGCGAGCTTGAACTGCTCGCCCTTGCCATCGTGCTTGAGATTGATGGTCAATTCGGTAGCCGTGATGGGCACCGCCGCCTTGGCTTCCTTATCAAGCACATAGATCGTGACCGTCCCTGCTTTCTCGTCATGAACGAGTTCGGCGTGGTATTCCTCTTTGCCGAGTTCAATCAGGTGTCCGTTGTGTGGCCCCACTTCAGCATGACCTTCCGCATGCTTGTGACCATCACCTTCGGAATGCACTTCCGGTTTAGCGGGAGGTGCGGCGGGCGGAGTGGCATTGTTGCAACCGACGATCAAGGCCAATGTCAGCCCACTACAAACGACGCCTAGCTTTGGAAGACTCATTCGCATTCGGCTATCTCCTTCATCAAGTGAAATCAGAAACGAAAACACAGCTCCGTCCGTAACGGAATTTCATTCAGGGAGCGACGCGCTTCCCGACAACATCGTTCAATCAATTGGCGACCGGTTGGGTCTCGTGTGTGGGAGCTGGATTAGCAATCGGAGTCTGAGCCACCACTGCATGTGCAGGATCGTCCAACTCGTCGT
>CAYLTY010000144.1:0-21196 GCA_964386705.1 uncultured Planctomycetaceae bacterium | reverse complement strand
ATCTATCTGACGGTGCCGTTCGTTTTGAGTTGGTCGCTGATGAATTCGCTGGCCTGCGGTTGCACGGTCCTGGGATCGGCGACGGCTCCGGTCAAAGAAATGATCAAGCATGGAGAAACCGGTTTCGTCGCCGACTTCTTCGATGTGGATGGTCTGACGGACTTGGCGATGCAAGTATTGGATGACCCGGAGAAATATCGTTACATGGGCCAGAACGGCGCGAAGCTGATTCGCGAACAATACAGCCTCGACGTCTGCCTGCCGCGCATGCTGGAGCTGTATCAACGCACGCTGACTCTGAAGCGTTCGCGAGGTTAGCTCTTATCAACAACATGACGGCGAGCGGGGGATGTCAATCCCCCGAGGTTACGTCGAGATGCTCGGGGGATTGACATCCTCCACTCGCCCGGTGGTTAACGACATGCCTCATGTAATCACGTCAATCCTACGCTGTCTGGCAATCGTCGGTTCGTTACTGGGTGCATCGTTCGTTGTAGCCGATGACGTTGGCGAAACCGAGTGGCCGCAGTGGCGCGGACCACGTGGAGATGGGACTTGGCGAGCACCGGCCGTGGCCGAAAAATGGCCGGAGACTGGGCTGAAGAATGTCTGGAAGCGACCGCTCGGCGGTGGGTATGCGGGAGTGGTGGTATCGCGCGGGCGAGCGATCACGCTAGATCGTCAGGTGGAGCGCGACCCGCTCACCAAGACCGATGCTGAGCCGCAGGGCAAGATCGTCAAAGAGGTCGAGCGCGTCGTCTGTGTAGACCTCACGACCGGCAACGAAGTTTGGACTCACCCTTATCCCGAGACCTACGGCAAACTCGACTACGGCAACGGCCCGCGTGCCGCAGCGACCATTGTCGGGGATTACGTCTACACGCTGGGCGCGCTCGGCAAGCTGCTGTGTTTGAAGTATCAGGATGGCAGTGCGGTCTGGTCGCATGACATCGTGGCCGAGTTCAAAGGCCGCCCGCCGATGTGGGGTTATTCTGCCTCACCACTGGTCTACGACAATACGGTCGTCGTCTTCGCAGGCGGACCCGACGGAAATTGCGTGCTGGCCTTCGATGCCTTGAACGGCAGCGTGAAGTGGAAAGCTCTGAGCGACGAAGCCGGTTACTCCTGGCCCGTGCGGACTCAGCGTGACGGGCATCAGCAGTTGATCTGCTGGACTCCCTCGCACGTACGCGGCATTGATGCCAAAACCGGTGCTGACTACTGGTCTGTGCCCTATGAAGTGACTTACGGCGTGTCGATTGCCACACCGATCGTTGTGGGTGATCTGGCCATCGTTTGTGGTTACTGGCATGGTTCGAAGGCCGTGCGTCTCGGTGCTCAACCGCAAGCTGCCAAGCTGGAATGGGAAGAGAATCGTCACCTGCGCGGATTGATGTCTCAGCCACTTGTGCGTGGAGACTATGGGTATCTACTGGATAAGCAGCACGGCCTGACCTGCTTTGAGTTGAAGACTGGCAAGAAGATCTGGAACGACGGCAACAAGCTCACGCCGCGCGATCGCAACCCGCAGGCGGCTCTAGTCTGGCTTGGAGACAGCAACCGCATCCTGGCCCTGAACGCGAATGGGGAACTGGTTACGGCTCGGGTTGATCCCTCCGGCTACCACGAAACCGCCCGTGCCGACATCATCGGTGACACATGGGCTCACCCTGCTTTCTCCGGCCGCCTGGTGGTCGCTCGCAGCGACAGCGAATGGGTGTGCGTTCAACTGCCGATCGATTGATCGTCGCAGTGCATTTGAGGGATTCTGGGGTTTTGGGAAGACTGCGAAAACTCTCCCAATAATGCTGCCCGTGCGAGAGATATGGGTAGAAAGCCCCTCATCCTCGGTAGCTACGTCACAGTCGCACATCGGCGACCGACGATACTTCTGCAGCACGGTCGTCTTGTAGCGAGCGTATGGATTGTGGCGGCACTGGATGCCCCCACGCTTGCTCGCGGCCCAAGACGTGAACCGTCCGGACTCACAGCGCTAGATCAGGGAGAGAGAGCAGTGAGAATCTCGTTCTCAGCACGAGCATGGATGCTCAGCACCGCGGGACTGGTTTGCATTCCGGTCAGCGCTAGTCTGGCTGAATCCACACCTCAACGTATCCAACGACCCAGTGTCGTTCCTGCCGTCGGACAACAGAAACCCGCCAACATTGTGCAGGTGGGAGCCGCTACCGAACCACGTCGCCTCGGCGATCAATCGGGGGCTCGCCTGGCGGTTGACCGGTCGGTTTCCCCATCGGGAGCCAATGGCGTGCAGCAGGTAGCTGCTGCGGCCGGGACGAACCAGAACTCGGAAGTTCAGAAGAAGCTCGAAGAACTCTATCGCAAGAACGGTCGCGAGATGCCGCCGATGGCGATGGAGCAACTGCCCGAGCAGAACCTCAAGCAGAAGGTTCCGCCACTGCCCAAGCAGGCCACGACCGCGACTCCAACGTCGCAGCCTGCAGTGGCTCAGAGCCGCTTTGGCGGTCTCTTCAAGAACATCAATCCGTTCAAGCGAAGCGAGAACGACGAGCGTCCGCGACATGTGGAATCCATGCCAGCAGACGTCGCTCGCCAGCAGCAGGCGGTCCAGGCTCAGGGATCGCAACCGCAGTATCGCAACTACCAGCAGCCACAGCCTCAACAACAAGCTCAACCCCAGCCGCAGCGGTTGGCTCCGCCACAGCAGCAGGCCGGTTCGAAGTTTGTGCCGCCGGCTCCCGCGCTGCCGCCAGCGGCTCCCGCTGCGGAACCACCTCAGTTCACGGCTCCTGGTCTGCTGAGCCCGAACAGTGGTGCGATTGGTCGAGCGATCAATTCGAACACTCCGGCACCAGCCGACCTGCCGGAATTCAAGCCAGCGGTTCAGCTGCCTCAGGACGCGAAGCTGGTGACCAAACCGGCCGCGCTGAGTCCGGCAACTCCGGCAGCAGCGCCGAAGTCGACTGAACTCCCCGCGTTGAGCGGTGAACTTTCGGACGCTCCATTCGGAGCCGAAGAAGTTGAAGCCAAGAAGCCAGCGGCCAATGCTGCACCGGCATCGGGCGATGATCTCGACAACGCGTTCCCGGAACTCTCTGAGACCGATGCCGACAAAGGTAAAGCCAAGGCGGCGGCTCCGAAAGCAGCTCCCAAGCTGCCGGAACTCAAGAGCGAGCCTGCTGAAGACGCGAAGGACGAGAACCCCTTCACCGGCTTGAAGCTTGAAGCGACAGAGGCTGCGAAGGAAGCCGTTAAGGAAACGGCGAAGCCGGCTCTGCAGGCGATCGAGAACGCTCCCAAGCTGCCCGAGGCGTTGAAGCTGCCGTTGTCGTTGCCAGAACCTGGCAAGCTGGCTGCGGACGATGATGATGATGACGACGATGATGACGAAGAGGAGATGACTTCGGCCAAGCCGGAGCCGCAGCTCGATCCCGCCGCAAAGATGAAGAAGATTGCCGACCGCAAGGATGCCAAGGGCTTCAAGGGCTTCTGCCCGGTGGCTCTGCGAGACGGTCGCGATCTGGTGGATTCGAAGCCCCAGTTCAAGGCGACCTACCTGGGCAAGGTCTACAACTTCTCTTCTGAGGATGCTCGTGAGAAGTTCACGAAGAACCCGAAGCTGTACGCTCCGGTGCTGCTGGGTCGGGACACGGTAGCTCTGAAGGACAGTGCGGAAGACATCGAAGGTAAACTCGATCACGCCGCGTGGTTCAAAGATCGCCTCTATCTGTTTAACAGTGCGAAGACGAAAGATAAGTTCGAGCTCCAACCCGCCAAGTATGTCGTTGAGGAGTAGTCCGAAACGTTTGCTTGATCTCTTGATTGCGACGCTCACAAACCGCGTTCACGAACGGCAGGATGCCAAATCGTTGAACGCGGTTTTTTTGTTTTATGGGTCGCGGAGTCTTCGGATTCACAGAGCCGTTTAACCTCAACGCCAACGGCGTGAGCGCTGCTCGAAGCGACCGTTCGCGCACGCCGTTGGCGTGGCGGTTAAACGGAACCAGCTAGCGCGAAAAGTTTTGATGAGCCACTAGCTCGCGTTGGATGTTGTTGCCTTTGGGGCGGGCGTTGCTTGTGAAGCGGCGGCTGCAGCGCGTTTGCGTTCGGCAGTGCCGACGACCCATTCGAAGTAACGCAGGCGGTTGAGTGTGAAAGGATCGTTCTCGACCGCCGGGACATGACGTTTCCGGTCCAGCCAGCGAGCGCATGCCGGGGTCTTGCTGTCGGTTGAATTCGAACTGGAGCTGCATAGCTGCTGAATCAGTAGTGCGATCAGCGTCAGCATTCCAACCACGATGACGATTGCTCCGAGCAGCCATTCGGCGGGCAGGACATCCAGCAACGCTGGTTCTGAGAACTCATCGTCGGCCAGCTCGGCTTGTTCCAACGCTATCTGGTCATCCAGCGACAACTGCTGAGGTCCCAGCTCTAGCAGGCTAAACGCTGCCAGCAGAATCGCGCCAATGACGGCGATTGTGGGTCCCCAGAGGTAACGCGGATGCATGGCTCGGTCTCGTGCCTCAACTCTTCCACAATGGAATCGGAAGCTGCGATGACGCTGCTTCGGAGTCCGAGCATGAGCAGCGTGAGGACTCAATGCACTGCCAAGCTGCGGCTCGTCAGGCACATTTCGATCCCCCTGAGCCCACGTTGCGCGAACAGGTCGTTACGCCGCAAAGATCCGGTTCGTCACGTTGTCGGGCGAGTAGGAATCACTCGATCGTGTGGCCATAAAAAGACACGGCCGGGCGATCCAAAGACCGTCCGGCCGTGCCAGCACGATGCACCGCTCCGGGTGCTTTCACTTCCGTGTCTTCTGCAAGACCACAAAGCGTGTTCCACCTTCGTTCTTCACGAACAGCAATACGCTCTCGCCCTTCGCTTCCGTCAGGGCCGTTTCAAACTCCTTGCGATTATGAATCGCTCGATTGCCGACCTTCTGGATGATGTCACCCGTTGTCAGCTTGCCAGCGGCGGGACCATTGGCGTCCACGGTGGAAACCAGGACGCCACTGTCATCGGCTACGTTCAACTGCTTCGCGATGTCGCCAGTGATATCGCGAATGTCGAAGCCCAGCGATTCCACTGTGGTGGCACCTTCAGGCTGCTGCAGACGAGGTCTGCTCTTCATCTTTGACAGCGAGTAATCGTTCGGCATCTCCTTCAACGTGATCTTCAACGTCGTCTTTTTGCCGTCACGCAGCACTTCCAGCGGGTAAGCCTCGTCCACGTTCAAACGCTCGACGATGTTCTGTAGAGCACGCGGACTGCTGACCTTCGAACCGTTGAGCGACAGGACTACGTCGCCAGTTTGCAACTTGGCCTGCTCGCCGGGTGAGCCTTCTCGCACGTCTGTTACGAGTGCCCCGTCGCCTGGTCGCAACGAGAATTGCCGCGACAGTTCAGAATCGAGCTGTTGAATCGCGATACCGATGTAAGCGCGCTTCACGCTGCCGCCTTGCACCAGTTGATTCGCGACCCAGTAAGCCATCTTGCTGGGCACGGCGAAGCCGATGCCGTCGAACCCGCCGCTCTGCGACGAGATCGCCGTGTTGATACCCACTACATCGCCGTTGAGGTCCAGCAGCGGGCCGCCGCTGTTACCCGGATTGATCGCGGCGTCGGTCTGCAGGAAGTCTTCGCGTTCCGTGATATGCGGGCCGCGGCCCTTCGCACTGATGATGCCCGATGTAACCGTCAGCTCCTGGCCGAACGGATTGCCGACGGCGATGACCCAGTCACCCACTTCCGCTTGATCGCTGTCTGCGAAGCGCAGAGCAGGCAGCTTTTCGCCCGCATCAATCCGCAGGATTGCAACGTCCGTGCGCGGATCAGTCTTCACATCCAGGCCCTTGTATTCACGACCGTCGTGCAGGCGGACCAGAATGTCGTCGGCATCAGCGACCACGTGATTGTTGGTCACAATGATGCCGGATTCATCAATGATGAAGCCCGAACCCATGCCTCGCGAACGCGGCGCCTGACGCGGAGCACCCTTCTTGAAGAACTCCTTGAACCGCGGATCGCTCTTGAAGAATTCTTCCAGAGCGTCGTTACCCTCGTCCGTATCCACGATCTGCCGCGCCTTGCCGCGCGTCTCGATGGTGACGACGGAGGGAGTTGCCTTCTTCGCCACTTCACGAAACACCATGGACAGTTCGCGCACGTCTTTGGCGACCACCGGCGGCTGAATTTGAGGCTTATCGGCCACCGAGACCGCCGCTACCACGAGACAAAACCCGCTCGTCAAAGCGACGAGCCAATGCCACTGGCTCCGAAACGATTTCATACGTTGGACTCCTGATCGCGGTTCCCGACACCGCTGGAATGATAAGGCACGTTGCTGCTCCGCTAAGACCCATAGCGGGCAATAGATGAAACGATTTTCGCGCGGGGCGTGTTGGAACGGATTCCGGGCTGACTGTTTTCTTGATTCATCAGAACTGTGTCGTATGGACCAGCGTTCTCACCAGACGGGAGAGTGATCCGCCCGGAATCGCCACGAAGCCGTCATTACCGGCGTCAATCGTCATCTCATGTTGTCAAAGTACGAACCACGTTGGCAAATTGTTGACGCCGTTTCCCGGAAACGTAGCCTTTATGAGCCGTTCGCCGAAGGCAGCATTGGCCTCAGCCCGCCCGGCGGAGTAATCTCATCTGAATTCTGCCGTCCTCCTAGCTCAGATCGTCGAGGAGCATTGATCATGCTATTGCGCCGCTGGAAATCACTTGTATTATCGCTGGTCGCGGCGATTGGTCTGTTCGCTGGCCAGGCAGCCTACGCTTGCCCGTTCTGTGCATCGCCTTCGCTGACAATGGCGGAGCAGGTGGCTCAATCGGATGCCGTCGTGCTGGTGCAATGGGCGTCCGGCAAGAAGGGCGACGACAAGCAGCCCGGCACCACCGTCTACGAAATCAAGCAGGTCGTCCGCAACTTCAAGGACGGTTTGAAGGCGGGCGAGAAGGTGACGCTGCCACGTTTCCGCGACAGCAAGGCGGGCGATCTCTTTCTGATCATGGGGACCAGGGCAGATCGAAACAAAGAGATCGAATGGGGCAGCCCGCTCGAAGTGACCGAGACCAGTTTCAACTACATCGCTCAGGCACCTTCGCCGGAACTGCCGGTCGCCAAGCGGCTGGAATACTACGCGAAGTTTTTGGAGTTCTCGGACCAGCTCGTGGCCAATGATGCTTACGGCGAGTTCGCGAATGCTCCCTACAAAGACATCACTGCGCTCGCGGAAAAGCTGCCGCGTGAGAAGGTTCGCAACTGGGTAACCAGTGCCGATACGCCAGCCACGCGACTGGGCCTCTATGGCTTGCTGATCGGTCTGTGCGGCAATCAGGAAGACGCCAAGATCATCGAGAAGAAGCTGATGGAGAAGACTCAGGACTTCCGCATCGGCATTGATGGCTTGATGTCCGGCTACCTCCTGCTGACTCGCGATAAGGGCTTGGCGGTGCTGGAAGACGCCAAGCTCCGCAATAAAGAGATCCCCTTCAGTGAGACCTATGCCGCGATGCAGGCCATCCGCTTCATGTGGCAGTACGGCGAAGGCAAGATCGAACCCGAGCGTCTGCGTCAGTCAATGCGCATCCTGTTGGAACGTCCGGAACTTGCTGACCTCGTCATCGCTGACCTCGCTCGCTGGAAGGATTGGTCGATTCAGGACCAGTTGATGAAGATGTACGGCGAGGGTGAGTTCAACATCCCGTCCATAAAGCGAGCGATCGTGCGTTACATGCTGGTGAGCACCAAGGATCTCCCCAAGGACGCCACCGCCGGCGCCGACGCGAAGGTTCCCGAACACGTCGAACGCGGCCGCAAGAACCTCGAAGAACTGCGTCAGAAAGACCCCAAGACCGTCAGCGAAGCCGAACGGTTCTTCTTCCCCTCGGATAAGTAAGGTTCGATTTCTTCGAGGATCGGTCGAGTTTTCAAAGGGCTGCCCGCCTTGTGGAGTGGGCAGCCCTTTTTGCTTTTCGTGCTGAATCCAGCAAGGCGCGGACGTGTCATGGCCGGGGTGGGTGCGACTCCCCAAAGAGGGATTTGCCCCGTTTTCGAACCTGCACTACTTTCCGGTGTACGTGCCTTTCAAGGATGTGTCTTGAGGCACGTGCGGCAGTCGTTCATCGACCGCACCGGTTCCATTGCCAGTGGTCTGGTGAAACAAAGGATTCCATTATGACTCGTTTCGTGCAAATTCTGTCGGTCTGCGGACTGACCTTCGCCATCGTCTTCAATTCAGGGTGTTCTTCGGAGAAGCCCGCTTCGCAATCTCCCTCGCAATCGTCAGGCGCCAAGTTGCCCGCGTCGGAGCAAGCGCCGCCGGAAGGCAATACCGAACCGCCGCTAACCGACGTTTCTGAGGCCGTGAATGCCATCCCCAAGGCAGGCGACGGTGCCGATGCAACTTCCGTTAAGGTTAAGTTGATCTCCCCGGCCGAATACGCGGACGTCATCGCCGGGCACAAAGGCAAGGTTGTCCTCGTTGACTTCTGGGGTACCTGGTGTGGTCCCTGCCGCAAGGCGTTCCCCCATACAGTTGAGCTTTATCACAAGCTATCTGCGAAGGGGCTCGCCGTCGTCACTATGGCCATTGATGATCCGGAATCTAAAGCTGACGTGGAAGCGTTCCTGGCCTCGATGAAGGCTCCCTTCGAGAACCTGCAATGCAACCTGGCAGACACGGATAAGTCCTTTGAAGCTTATGACATCGGCGACTCGGGGCTGCCGCACTACAAGCTCTACGATCGCACCGGCAAGCTCCGCAAGACGTTCGCTGCTGACGTTGCCACCATGAAAGGCGTCGATCCGGCCGAACTTGATGCCGCTGTCGAGGCTCTGGTTGCTGAAGGTCAGTAACTCGTCCGCTTCGAGCTTCTTTGAAACACACTTTGCGAAACGCAGTTCAACTCATGACTCAGCAACTTTTGCCGCAGGGCTTTCGAGCCGCTGGCCTGCACTGTGGAGTGAAGGCCAATCACGACATTTTCGACCTCTCGCTGTTCGTGTCAGATGGCCCGGCTTCAACTGCAGGCGTCTTCACTCAGAACAAGGTGTGCGGGGCGCCGGTCAAGGTTTGCCGTCAGCGAGTGCCGCGCGGCACGACGCGGGCAGTCGTCATCAATTCTGGTAACTCGAACGCCTGCACTGGCGATCGCGGGATTGAAGACGCCAAATGGATGACGGCAGAAGTCGCCGCGCTGATCGGTTGCGAAGCCGATGACGTGCTCGTCTGTTCGACGGGTGTCATCGGACGTTTTCTGCCCAAGGAAGCATTGGCTTCAGGTTTTCCGCGCGTGGTTGCTCAGCTCAGTCCTGACTCGCAATCGTTCCTGAACGCCGCGCGCGGCATTATGACGACGGACACCATCCCGAAGCAGGCGACTCGCGAAGTGCAGATCAACGGGCGACCGGTGCGTGTCAGTGGCACGGCCAAAGGTGCGGCGATGATCGGTCCCAACATGGCGACCATGCTGTGCGTCATCATGACCGATGCCACGCTGAGCCCGGCTGATTGCGATGAGATGCTGCGCCACGCCGTGAACCGCAGCTTCAACTGCATCAGCGTGGAAGGGCATACGAGTACCAGTGACTCAGCGATTCTGCTGGCGAACGGCAGAGCGAATGCCGGTTTCCCGACAGGTGACGCCCGAGCCATTCTACAGGGAGCGATTGACGCCGTGGCGATGGATCTGGCGATGGCCATCATCCGCGACGCCGAGGGTGCTGACCACTTCATCACGATTGATGTCGTAGGAACCCGGACGCGTGACGAAGCGTTCAAGATCGCTAAAGAGATCGCTGACAGCGCTCTGGTGAAGACGGCCATTACCGGAGCCGATCCCAACTGGGGACGCATTATCTCGGCAGCGGGTTACGCCGGGGTCGAGTTCCGCGAAGAAGACATGAGTCTGTGGATCAATGAGATCCCGATCTACAAGGACGGAGCACCGATCACCTGCGATCTGAAAGCGCTGTCGCAGTCGATCCGCACGAATCGCGATGTGTCGGTCCGGCTGGTGTTCACGCTGGGTGAGGCATCCGTCCGCTATTGGGCCAGCGACCTGACAGCGGAATACGTACGCCTCAACGCCGACTACACGACGTAGCTGGCTGCCTGCCCCATCAAAACGACAACGCCCGCCTGATGAGGGCGGGCGTTGCGAGAATATCGGTGGATTGTGGGTGCCGGTCTAGGCGGCGTGGCGGACCGGACGGTCTTGATCGTTTTCTGTGCGCGTGGCTTCAAAGCGCAGCGTGTCGGCGGCTTCTGAGGTCTGGCGGGCTGAGCCCAGGAAATAGCTCAGGGACATCAGGCCAAACGAGAATACCAACGCGACTCCACAGCCAATCAGTGCGAATTGGTCGTCCGAGAGGCTTGCAAGCATCTGCATAGTTAAGGCTCACTCAAAGAAGGGGTGCGGGCGATCGGTGGTGAAGGCGCATTCGGCTGATGAAGTCAGCCGCTTTCGTCGATCGCCAATGCTCACGTTAGAATTCGGCAGCCCCGTCAACGGCAATTGACGGAAGGCGATTGTGTGCAGCGCGAAGTCTCGAGTTCCGATCTTGGGGTAGGCGTTCTGAGCAGATTGCCGATCGTAGCGGCAGCGGATCTAGCCTTGATTTTCAGGGTTTTCCCCATCCCGCAAGACCTTGGGCGATCTGCGTAGACCTTGCCGGTAGCGGGCCTTGAAACGATGTCGGAGACTTTTCCAAGGCGACACGACCTGACACAGTTTGAACGGGCTCGGCGTAGCGTGCGATGGATTGGAATCTGAGATGAAGTTGCTGGCAGGTTTTGAAGATTGCTCGGAGTACAGAGGCTGCATGTTGTCGATTGGCAATTTCGATGGCGTGCATCGAGGCCATCAGCAGATGTTCGCGTCGCTGGTGAGCCATGCGCGCACGCTCAATGTTCCCGCTGTCGTTCTGACCTTTGATCCGCATCCCATCGAAATCCTGCGGCCGGGCGAAGTTCCACCGCGGTTAACCACTCGCGAACGCAAAACAGAGCTGATCGAGCAATGCGGAGTGGACGTGCTCATCACGTATCCGACTGATCTACGGCTGCTCAATCTTTCTCCGCAGGATTTTTTTGAGGCAGTTGTGTTAGGAGAGCTGGACGCCTGCGGTTTAGTAGAGGGGCCGAACTTTTTCTTCGGGCGTAACAGGGCCGGTGATGTGAAGGTGTTGCAACAACTCTGCGAACGTGCGAGGCGCCTGCTGGATGTGGTGCCGCCGGTGTTCGTCGGCACGCAGATGGTTTCATCCAGTGCGGTGCGGGCGTTGATTGTCGAGGGTGATGTGGCCCAGGCCAACGACCTGCTCGGGCATCGTTACAGCGTTCAGGGACTGGTGGTGCAAGGAGCGGTGCGTGGCCGAACACTCGGCTTTCCGACGGCCAACATCACGCACGTGGCGACGGTCCTGCCGCGCGATGGCGTGTATGCGGGCATCGCGCATCATCAGGGAGAAAGTCGGTCCGCCGCGATTAACCTAGGCCCGAATCCGACGTTTGGCGAGCGGCGACGCAAGCTGGAAGTTCATCTCCTCGACTTCACTGGCGATCTTTACGATCAGACGCTGGAAGTGGAGTTCGTGACTCGGCTGCGCGACACACGGCCATTCCCGGCTGTAGACGCGTTGAAGGCGCAGTTGACCGAAGATATTCGCCACGTACGTGAAGCCACCAGTGGTTTGTGAGAAAGTCAGCGAAGTCATGTCCGAAGCTGCCGATGAACATCCTCTGATCTTCTTCGACGGCGTTTGCGGCCTCTGCAATCGCTTCGTCAACTTCGTGCTGGCGCGCGATCGGGAAGGCAAGTTTCGTTTTGCTCCGCTGCAGGGCCAAACGGCTGCCGCGCTTCTGCCTGCGAGCGACACCACGCACATCACTTCGGTCGTGGTCGCTCATCGCGGCCAGGTGGTGCGGCATTCAACGGCGATCGTCAAGGTGCTCAAGGAAATGGGCGGCCTGTGGGCCTTCCTCGGATGTCTCCTCTGGCTGATTCCCCGCCCACTGCGGAACGTTGGCTATCGGCTGGTCGCCAGTCAGCGGTATCGCATCTTCGGCAAGAAAGAAGTCTGTCGACTGCCCACTCCGGAAGAGCGAGCCCGGTTTCTGGATTGACGCGTTCATGCTGTATGCTGCAGCGAGGTTAGGAACGACCTCGGCATCAAGGCGTACCGTGCCAAATGCAATCAATCGAGGTGTCGAGTCATGCCACATGCCGATGGCCAGGAGCAGCGCCGCTTGTCGGAGCTGAAAGTAGCTAGATACTTCAAGGCCGTTATGGGAGCTGTGGCGATCGTCCTGCTGGCGGTCAGTATTCCCCTGGGTTGGACGGTCTACTGGAGTTGGCGATTGCTGGTTGCCGTGGATACGCGGTTCAGTACTTACGACATGGTGGAGGCAAACCGGTGTAAGGACGAAGTCCAGCGATTCGGCTCAATGAGTCTGGTGATTCCGCATTTGATTCAGCGCTGTCGCGCTTCTCAATCACACGTACGAAACCAAGCCCTGCTCATGCTGATGTATGAGACGGAGCATCAGCAGGAAATTGTCAACGCGCTCAAGGAAATCTCTTTGGACAGCACCGCGCCTCAGTACGTTCGCGAAGATGCCAGCTCTGTTGCGGCCTTCATTGAATCTAACTGGCCAGAGAGCTTCGGCACGTCGCAGATTGATAAGTCCAGCGAGTAACGCCAGTCCTTGTGCTCAGGCCAGAAGCGATTCCACAATCTTCGCGCCGGTAACCTCAGAATCCGTCAGGCTGGTGTCGCGGCCATCGAACGGGACGGCGAGGCGGCGGTGATCGATGCCTAACGTGTGCAGCAGGGTGGCGTGCAGGTCGTGCACGCTGACGACATCCTGGACCGCTTTGTAACTGAAGTCGTCGGTGGCCCCGTGAATGTGGCCAGCCTTGAAGCCACCGCCAGCTAGCCACAGCGAGAATGCATGTCGATTGTGGTCGCGACCGTCTTTGCCTTGAGACACCGGCAGCCGCCCGAACTCTCCCGTCCACAAGACGATGGTGTCGTCCAGCAGGCCGCGTTGCTTGAGGTCCTGCACCAGCGCGGCACTGGGTTGATCCGTCCGGCTGCACAGACCTTTCAGACTTTCGGCGTTGCGGCTGTGAGTATCCCAAGGCTGACCACTGAGAAAGAGTTGCACGAACCGCACACCGCGCTCGATCAGACGTCGAGCCAGCAAGCAACGTTTGCCGTATTCCGCCGTAGCGGGCTGATCCAGCCCGTACATCCGCCGAGTGGCTTCCGTTTCCTGGCTGATATCCAGCGCTTCGGGCACTGATGTCTGCATGCGGGCGGCGGTTTCAAAGTTCGCGATGCGCGCTGCCAGTTCCGTGTTCTCCGGGTGCTTCTGCAGATGCCGCCGATTGAGCTGCTCCAGAAAGGCCAGCTGATTCTGTCTAGCTTTCGCGACGGTGCCGGGCGGAGACTCCAGATTCAGCACCGGCGAGTTCCCCGACCGGAATGGAGTTCCCTGATAGATCGCGGGCAGCCAGCCGCTGGACCAATTGCGTTCTCCGTCGACCGGTAGTCCACCGGGATCGGCCAGCACCACGTACGCTGGTAAGTTCGCGTTCTCGGAGCCCAGGGCGTAGACCACCCATGAACCCCAGGCTGGCATGCCTGCCAGGAAACGGCCGCTGTGAATCAGCCGCAGAGCCGATTCGTGATCCACGGATTCGGTCAGCATGCTGCGAACAAGCGTGATGTCGTCCACGATTCCTGCCGTGTGTGGCAGCAGTTCGCAGAGCTGCATCCCGCAATCGCCGTACGCCTGAAAGCGGTACGGGCTGCCCAGCACGTTGCCCCTCTGTTTGTCGAAGTGCACTTCCAGATCACCAGCGGGATAGGGTTTCCCGTCGTATTTCTGCAGGGCCGGTTTTCCGTCGAAGAGGTCCATCTGAGATGGGCCTCCATGTTGGAACAGGCACACAATCGACTTCGCACGTCCGCGCTGTTGCCGCTGAATCTCGCTGGCTGCCGCCTGTTGCCCCAGCAGCCACGCCAGAGCCAGCGAGCCGATATTGCCCGCTGAACGACTCAGGAACGCCCGGCGCGTGAGGTCGGAAACGTGTTGCAGAAGGTCTGTTGGCTGCGGCATATTCAGCTCATCCGATGGGTGCGTGAGTGACGTCCACTGGAAGAAAAGTTGTGCAGAAAAAGGGTCGCCAAGTGCCGCTTGAAAGCTTAATGATTCATTGCTGAGATTGTGTAATCTGACAGGCGGAAACGTCGAACCTACAAAGGATGAGCCAATGCGCGACGCGCCGGATGGAGGCCATGACGCTGTTGTGATGCTGGCTGCGGGAGTGGTGCTGGCATTCGGCGCGGCGTTCTGTGCATTCTTCATCCTGTTCGCCGCAGAGAACGCGTCTAAGGCGCTGATGATCTCTCTAACCGGGTTTACGCTCGCTCTGGCCCTCATCTGGATCCTCAGCACCGAGCCAATGGATCCCGAAGAGAAGCGACGCTGGTGGAGTCGCCTGTTGCGGCGCCAGTTACCAGCGAAGACCTACCGGCCGAAGCCGCGTATGAAGACGAAAGTCATTGAATACGGCACCAACCAGCCGCCTTCCGCGGAAAGTGTGCGGCAGATCAAGGCGGAAACGGACGGCGTCCGAAACTGGTCTCCGAAGTCTTGCCCTCAGCAGCCTTCTTCACAGCCCGAGGACGGTCCCGTCTCCACGCCCGAAGGGACCTCGCATTCCGCCGGTCCCGCGACTGCCTGATTGTTGAAGATGGTCTCTTCACGCGGCGAGTGCTCATAAAACAAAAACGGCTGGAGGCGAAAAGCCTCCAGCCGTTTTTGAGCTGAAATAGTGATTCAAGAGCCCATCACGGGCCGTGAATCAATCATCATAGTCGACGTGAACGTAGCCGTTCTTCGCGACGAGTTCGACAGCATACTTGCCGTAGTCGTAGCGAACCTTGCGGCCGTCCTTGCTGGTGCTGATGCGAGGACCACGGTCCTTGCAGCAGGGGTCACAAGGCTGGCAGCACTGCTGCTTCGGCACGCAAACCAGGACGTTGACGCATGGTGGCTTGCAGCAGGGATTGCACGGATCGGGACGCCAGCAGGGGTCGACGATCTGGACAACCAGAGGCTCCGCACAGGGAGCGATGTTGTCGTGGTCCGTGACCTTAACGGCGTGGTACAACGCGACGGGAGCACCTTCCGCGGGAACCGGCTTCATTTCTTGAGCACCGGCGATGCTCGCAGCAGCCATAGCTGCCAAACCAAACACACTAGCTAGCCTCGTCATAGATCTCTCCTTTTGTAGGCTGCCGCCCGAAAAGTTGCGTCGGGCATTCAGAAACAGGCACTTGATCAGCATCTTCCAGGCGACTCCGTTGCGCCGTAGTCGCCCCTCAATCGAACCATACTCCACTGCTTGAGCAAGCTTGGATTCTGGTTGTTTCTAGCACAAGAAATTGAGAGGACTGATACTGAGAGTAAGGCGTAGGAATAATGGGTAAGACGCAACGTCACAAGAATCCAACCTGCCCTTTTCGCGCGATTCGCCCGAACTTCGCAGATCTTGGAATTTGTCATTTTCAGCGATGTTTCACGTCGGGATGGGTCGACAAACGCGTACGGGTTTCTAGGGCGGGGAGGCCGACCGCCGGCTTCCCTCTGGATCGTTTTGGACCCTACCGATAAGTCAGGTTTGCTTAGATGGGTAGCCTACGCTGAGCACCGTCACTTTGTTGGTGGAAGATTCGCTCGACGCCTGTTGAATCTCCGCCGCGGCATGGCTTGTCCTCTGCGGATCTCTCCTGCGAACCTGAAGTTAACGAGATCCGTCTTTCTGTTGATTGAGGCCCCAAATCTTGTTGGGAGGGGGCCAAATCAGCTCTGCCGACAGGGCAGAGGGATGGCTTGCTGGTGCTAGACCCCAGGGCTATAGTCCCGCCGCCTTTCAAAACGCGCAAGTGGCGAAATTGGCAGACGCACTAGCTTGAGGTGCTAGCGGGGTGAAAGCCCCTTGGAGGTTCGAGTCCTCTCTTGCGCAATTGAAGGCTGAGGTGAGCGTTACGTTCACCAAACTCGGGACGTGGCGCAGCTTGGCTAGCGCGCTTGACTGGGGGTCAAGAGGTCGCAGGTTCAAATCCTGTCGTCCCGACTATTCTTCAAAAGAGGCCGTTCGGCGAAAACGTCGGACGGCTTTCTCTTTTCCAGGCAAAGAGTTAGATCGCCAACAGTACGGTTCAAACAAACGGAATCCAGGATCTGCCGCCGGATGGCGTTGTTTGAACCGCGCCACAACGTGAAGGTCGAGCCGCGGAGCAACAACGCCATCAGTGCTGGCCTGAGCTCATTCTCGGCTCCGGAAGCGAAGCGCGGGAAGAAGACGGCCGCGCACCATCAGGGACTGGATCTGGCCCGCCATCCCTCAAAGGCCAAGGGCACCACGAAGCAACTGCGAGCGAAAGATCGGCCGCTGGCCAATGATTTCGTCACGGACGACGAGTTCGATCGGCTGCTCGATGCCTGGTTCGGCAACATCTCCCGTGTGCTTGTGCCCGGCCGTGGGTTCTACATCTTGGGTGGCTATGCCAACTGTGCGAACTATCCCCCGTTCCTCAAGAAGCATGAACTGTACTTCTCGCAGGCGCTGATCTGGGGCAAACAGCATCCGGTACTGACCCGCAAGGACTTCATGGGTGCTCACGAATGGCGCTTCTATGGCTGGAAGGTGGGGCAGCTCACCAATTCTTCGGCCCCAACAATGCCACGGATCTATGGCATGTGAAGAAGGTCAATCCGCAGTCGATGGTGCATCTCACCGAGAAGCCGGTTGAACTCGCTGTGCGGGCCATGGAGTACTCGTCGCGTGCGGGAGAGAACGTGCTCGACCTGTTCGGCGGGTCCGGTAGCACGCTGATCGCGGCCGAGCAGACGGGCCGCAAAGCGTTGCTCCTGGAACTCGATCCCTTGTACTGCGATGTGATCGTGCAGCGCTTCGAGAAGTTCTCTGGACGGAAGGCCGAGCGCATTCCGGCGCAGGAGGTCGCAGCATGAACACGGATAACCTTGGCACATCAACTTGGTCTCTTTCCCCAAAGGCCACGGGTTCCCCCGTATTGGCCCACGTTCGCGATGGGTTGGGGACGGCGAAGAACCCTCCGACCAACGACAAAACGCCCGCACGCGGCGAACGTGGGGCGTTGGCGCGGCGGACGACGCGAACCGATCTATTTCGTGGCCAAGGCGAAGTGTCCACGCTCAGTCTTCGTGAAACGGCGCAGTGTGCGACCTTCGCTGGTGATCGTGGATGATCCGCAGACCGACGAATCAGCTCGTTCCGCGTCTCAGTGTGTCCAGCGCGAGGGCATCCTGTCCGGCGCCGTGTTGGGGTTGGCAGGACCGGCCAAGAAGATTGCCGGGATCATGCCCTGTACCGTCATTCGTCCCGGAGACATGGCGGACTCGATTCTCGACGTGCAGCGACACCCGGAATGGAACGGCGAACGGACTCGCATGGTTTATGCCTTTCCGTCGAACGAGCTGCTCTGGCAACGCTATGCCGAACTGCGGGCCGACAGCCTGCGGCGATTCGGTGACCTGCGACTGGCCACTGAGTTCTATGGAGCATACCGCGTCGAAATGGATGCCGGAGCGGAGGTCGCCTGGCCCGAACGGTTTCATCCCGACGAGCTGTCCGCGCTGCAGCACGCGATGAACCTCAAGCTGCTCGACGAAGCCTCATTTCAGGCCGAATACCAAAATGAACCGCGACGTGACTCGGCGTTGGACGGAGCCGACCTGAGCGAACCGGATGTGATGGCCCGCGTCAATCGCCGTCCCCGAGGCGAAATCCCACAGCCCACGATCAAGCTCACCGCGCATATCGACGTTCAGCAGTCGGTGTTGTTCTATCTCGTCGTGGCATGGGAAGCAGGGTTCACGGGCAGCATCGTCGATTACGGCACGTGGCCGCGTCAGCCGCTGGACTGGTTTACGCTCGCGAATCTGCCCGTGTCATTGCAGGCGCAGGCACCCGTCGGCAGCCCACTGGAAGCCGTGTTGTATCGTGGCTTGGAGGAACTCACGGCCTTCCTATGCGGGCGGGAATGGTCACGCGAGACGGGAGATACTCAGCGGCTGAATCGCGTCCTGATCGACGCCAACTGGGGCCAGTCGACGGACCTCGTTTACCTGTTCTGCCGACAGTCTCCCTTCGCACCGTTACTGACTCCGGCTCACGGCCGCTACATCGGCCCTGCTCAGATCCCACTCAGCGAACACGAAAAGCGACCGTTGGAGCAGATCGGGCTGGAATGGAAGATCATCCGTAATCCGCGCAAGCGGGCGATTCCGTATTGCCTCTTCGATGCGAACTGGTGGAAGACCTTCTGTCTGGGCCGGCTCAAGACGGGCTTGGGAGCTCCAGGAGCTCTGAGCCTGTTCGGCACTTCAGACCCATCCCATCAACTGCTGGCGCACATGCTGACCAGCGAGTACCGCGTGCCGACCCAGGGCCGAGGCCGGAAAGTCGACGAATGGATGCTCCGTCCCGGCCGCGCAGACAATCACTGGTGGGACAATCTCGTCGGTGCCGCCGTCGCCGCTTCAATCGAGGGGGTCTCCCTGACCCAATACGTCCCACCTCGCCGACGCTCGCCCGCCGAGCGCCCCACACTGCAAGAACTCCGCGATGCCGCTCGACGACATGATGCCATCCGGCGAGCGGAGTAGCTCGGGCCTCTTCGGACTTCATCCCACCATACTAGTTCTTTCAGCGGTCGTAGGTCTGCTCGCTCACGCCCAGGTGCTGCACGACTTCCGCGACAGACTTCCCGGCATTCAACAACGCATCCCCGTCCCGCAGCTTCTGAACAATCTGCTCCCGGCTGCGATGCTTACTGTCTCGCTTCGCCATCGTTTCGTCTCCTTGCCGAACTTCTTCGGCTCGAAGACTCTCATTACTCCCTGGATCAATTCCACCCTGGCAGACCAAAACTCGGCAAATCGCTAGGTCAGGCAATTGAAGAACTGATCACGCTTGTCTTACCCACGACGGGTTAGGTCAGACGGACTTGTGCCGTCGCTTGAGAGAAGGGCTGTCTAGCCGAGTGTCAAGTCGGATTCTTCCACGAGACTGTGTCCGGGGAAATGCTCTTAAAGCGTATCGATTCAACTCGGAAGTAGAGTGAAGACGTCGGCGATGGTCGGGTCGCCGGTGCCGATGGTTCGGATATCGAGAGGGTCGTTCTCAAGGACGTCCGCACCACTGCCACCATCTAGGGAGTCAATCCCGTCACTTCGACGACGGTCGCATCGTTGCGGTTGCCGCTGCTTAACGTGTCGGCGGCATTGCCTCTAAGCAGCGTGTCGTTGCCACGACCTCCGATGAGCACGACCGACACTGTGGCCAGCCTCGCGTCGTGTTTGTTGGCTCCGGTTCCGCCGATCAGTGCGATGCGTTCAAAGTTCGTGGGCGTATCAGTACCAATGATGGTCGAAATGATCGCGAGGCCGTTGACTGTGAAGCTCGTGTCGGCCTTCTCGTAAACATAGTCGGTGGCTCCCAAGCAGAGGCAGAGCCTGACACGACCTTGCGGTGAACGGCAATCGGTTCCTCGCGATTCTGCTTCCACCTCGATCGACGTGCGCCATCGACTCAATTGTCTAGAAAGGCGTGCACACGTGCACCGTGATCTTATTATCAGAATCAGACTGGACAAACGGGCTAGTGCCGATAACTTATCAGACGCTCATTTGGATCGCATGTTCTGTAGCGGGCATATGCTCGCAGATCCGGTGCCTAGCAGGCCAATGAGCAAGGGTATGTGCTGTTTTGCTTGACGCGGACTTTCCTTTTGGGCTGAGGAGTGGTCGTCATGCGGGATTGCGGCGGTTACCAAAGTTGCTTGGGACGCGAACTGCTCTGCGTTCGCCCTGAATGTCCCGCCTCTCGCGCGCATTATTCGTGTTCTAAATGTACTCGAAATGCGAATACGCACTCATGCCTGCGCCGCGGGCGAGGTTGGCAAGCCTCGTTCCTTGAATCGGACGCGTAATGCCGTTCCTGCCGATCGGGTAGCGGGCAAATTCGGAGACGAAGCCGGTCTTCTAACACTTGGCGTGCGGTAGATCGGCGCTATCTATACGTAAACGCCGCGCATGTTGAGTTTCACCATTTGCGGCTGTTTAGATCTAAAGTCGGAAAGATTCGGCTCATACTGAGTTGGAGAACAATATGCTGCTCACAGGCTGGCTCAACAACTTGTCTCGGCTCATTCGCTCAAAATCGCGCTCTCGCCGTAAGAATTTGCGGTCTCCGGTTCCTCCGATTGAGTTGCTTGAGAACAGGGCGTTGATGTCGGCAGTCAGCACTACGTTGTTCGCCGGTGTGACGGAGGACAACGTCACGGTCACCGCTGCAATACAAGTAAATAACACCGGAGACACTGACCTCCACGTGATCTGGAGCTTCTACAGTACCGAAGCCACCGAAGGCTCAGATTACTCAGTAACAACTGGCAATATGGCATCGATTCCTCCTGGAATGGTGACATCATTGCCCGTCTCGATCACGGTGCTTGAGGACGATATTCCCGAGGGAAATGAAACTGTCCATCTAAGCGTCACAGCGACGCAGATGCTTTCAAATGGAGCTCCTTGGGCTGGAAGCGCGACGGGCTCATTGATCATTCTCGATGACTTTGATTCGGACGCTGATGCAGATGCAGATGCAGATGCAGATGCAGATGCAGATGCAGATGCCGACGCAGACGCCGACGCAGACGCCGATGCCGATGCAGATGCTGACGCGGATACGGATACGGATACGGACTCCGATGCTGACGCCGACGCGGACGCCGACGCAGATACAGACTCCGATGCAGATGCAGATGCAGACGCAGACGCAGACGCAGATACAGACTCCGATGCAGACGCGGACTCCGATGCGGACGCTGACGCAGATACAGACTCCGATGCGGACGCTGACGCAGATACGGACTCCGATGCGGACGCTGACGCAGATACGGACTCCGATGCGGACGCTGACGCGGATGCTGATGCTGATGCTGATGCTGATGCTGATGCTGATGCTGATGCTGATGCGGATGCGGATGCTGATGCTGATGCGGATGCGGATGCTGATGCTGATGCGGATGCGGATGCGGATGCGGATGCGGATGCGGATGCGGATGCGGATGCGGATGCGG
>CAYLTY010000143.1:0-21276 GCA_964386705.1 uncultured Planctomycetaceae bacterium | reverse complement strand
GGCAGGTCTTGAGACATCGGGAGTCGTTGATGAACAGTCAGAGGATGCGACAACAAGAATTCGGCTGCCCCGAGAATACCTTTGGCGGGTTTGATTGAGTACCTTCCCGCCCCGTAATCAAATGCAAGGCAACGCAGTCGTCGTGATCGGGCTCACCTTTGCGGGCAAGCCGGATTTCAACGATTCAACGGACGCGGGGGCATTCCAAAGCGACCTTCGGCAGGTCTGCGACTGGTTCCCGCAGTTCGACTGCCCGACAATCCGCCGTCGAACCTGACGACCTGCCAGGCGTCGCGGTTCACCGGCATCATTCCCACGGCACGAATCGAATCATGAAGAACTTGAAGACCGCTGATCCTGAAATCTGGGCCGCCATTGAGCACGAACGAGTTCGCCAGAAAGAAGGCCTCGAACTCATCGCCTCGGAAAACTACACCAGCGCAGCCATCCTGGAAGCCGCCGGTACCGTGCTGACGAACAAGTACGCTGAAGGTTACCAGGCCAAGCGGTACTACGGCGGTTGCGAGAATGTGGACGTCATCGAGGACCTCGCTCAAGCCCGTGCTTGTGAGCTGTTCGGTGCCGAGCACGCCAACGTCCAGCCGCACTCGGGCTCGCAGGCGAATCAGTCGGTGTACATGACCGTGCTACAACCCGGCGACACCTATATGGCCATGAATCTGGCGATGGGTGGTCACCTCACTCACGGCGCTTCGGTGAACTTCTCAGGCAAGCTCTACAAAGTGGTGCCTTACGGAGTTCGTGAAAGCGATCATCGCATCGACTTCGACCAGGTCGCCGCGCTGGCTCGCGAGCACAAGCCGAAGCTGATCGTCGCGGGAGCCAGTGCTTACCCGCGCGAGATCGATCACTCTAAGTTCGCGGAAATCGCCAACGAAATCGGCGCGCTGTTCATGGTGGATATGGCTCACTACGCCGGACTGGTCGCGGGCGGCGTGCATAACAGCCCGGTGCCGTATGCGGACTTCGTGACTTCAACGTCTCACAAGACGCTGCGCGGTCCACGCTCAGGCTTTGTGCTGACCAAGCAGAAGCACGCTCAGGCTCATGACAAGACGGTGTTCCCTGGCATGCAGGGCGGTCCGTTGATGCACATCATCGCCGCTAAAGCAATTTGCTTTGCCGAGGCGATGCAGCCTGAGTTCAAGACTTACGCTCAGCAGGTCGTGAAGAATGCCCAAGCGTTGGCCGAAGTCCTCATGAAGGGCGGAATTCGTCTCGCTTCGGGCGGTACCGACAACCACCTGATGCTGTGCGATATGACCTCGGTAGGCCTGACTGGCAAGATCGGCGAGCAGGCTCTCGATCGCGCCGGCATCACGGTCAACAAGAACATGATCCCTTACGATCAGCGCAAGCCGCTGGATCCAAGCGGCGTGCGCATTGGTACTCCAGCCATGACCACGCGCGGCATGAAGGAAGCCGAAATGAAGAGCGTGGGCGAATGGATTCTGGAAGTTCTGCGCAACGCCGATAACCACGACATCGTTTCGCGTGTCCGGGAAGAGGTTCGTCAATTCGCCAAGGCGTTCCCCGTGCCGGGAATCGACAGCTAAGGGGCGATCCAGCAAACTGCTTGTGATGTGGGCCGAGCGGTGTTCGGCCCACGATTGTCTGGCTCGAAAACCTCAGTCGAAGCTGGTGGGCTCGCGTTGCTCGACGCCACCCTGCGCCGAATCGGCTGTCTTGGGTTCAGGCCATCAAGCCGAGGCTTCGATGATCTTCGTTCTCGATAACTACGATTCGTTTACCTACAATCTGGTCCAGCGTCTGGGCGAGATCGATTCGCGCCTCGATATTCGCGTCGCCCGCAACGACCAGATTACGCTCGACGAAATCGCGGCCATGCAGCCTGAGCGAATCATCATTTCGCCCGGCCCCTGCACGCCGGCCGAAGCTGGCCTGTCACGTGACATCATTCTCAACTTTGGTCCGCGAATGCCGGTGCTGGGAGTTTGCCTGGGCCATCAATGCATGGGAGACGTCTACGGGGCGAAAGTCGTGCGGGCTCCTCGCCTGATGCATGGCAAAGTCTCCAAGATCCATCACGACGGCAAAGGCATCTTCATGGGGTTGGAGAACCCCTTCATCGCGACGCGTTATCACAGTCTGATCGTCCCTGAAGAAACATTTCCGCCCCACCTGATCGTGACGGCGTGGACGGCCGACGAAGGCCAGCCGCGCGAAGTCATGGGTCTGCGCCATCGCGACTACCCCGTCCACGGGGTGCAGTTCCATCCGGAAAGCTACCTGACTGCCGAGCCCGGCATTCAAATCCTCAAGAACTTCCTGGCTCTGTAGTCCAAGCAGCTCAGCAAGTTACGACTGCAATCCGGTGGAGCCGATGAGCTCAATGCTCCTCTTCTCAAGCGTTCCTTCGCAGTCTTCGCGTCAAGTACGGCAGCCCGAGAGCAATTCTCCGGCTCCATCACGCGACTTGATTCTCTAGCGAACTGACTGGACAGTTGACTCGACGTTGCACCGCGGACTTCAGAAAAATGTGGAATCCGCAGATTGCGATGTCGATTTCATGCCGCTTCAAACGACTGGATGGCAAGTGCGGTGAACTTCAGCCGCCAATTGTCACCTCATCGGAGAATGCACATGCCGTCCGTTCAGAAGATTTCCCCCTGCCTGTGGTTTGACAATCAGGCCGAAGAAGCCGCGAAGTTCTACGCGTCGATTTTCAAGAACTCGAAGATCACAGGCACCGCTCGATACGGCGCTGCCGGGCAAGAATTCCACCAGCGGCCTGTTGGATCCGTGATGACCGTGACGTTCGAACTTGAAGGGCTGCCCTTCACCGCTCTGAACGGCGGACCGTTGTTCAAGTTTAGCGAGGCGATCTCGCTGATGGTGATGTGCGACACGCAGGCCGAAGTGGACTACTTCTGGGAGAAGCTTTCCGCGGGCGGCGATCAGAATGCCCAAGCCTGCGGTTGGCTGAAAGATAAGTTCGGGGTCTCCTGGCAGGTTGTCCCCACGATCATCGATGAACTCGTGAAAGACCACACATCCGAGAAAACTCAACGTGCCATGACAGCGATGATGCAAATGAAGAAGCTCAACATCGCGGCATTACAGAAAGCTTATGAGGGCTAGTTCGCTCTAACCGTTTTTGTAGCTCACGTCTCTCCTCTTATGACTCAAGGAACAACGATGTCTACCGCCAGCATTCAACCGTATCTGTTCTTCAGTGGCCGCTGTGAAGAAGCCCTCGACTTCTACTGTAAGCACCTCGGTGCCCAAGTCGACATGATGATGCGTTTCAACGAAAGCCCCGATCCGACCCCGCCTGAGATGCTGCAACCTGGCTTCGAAACGAAGATCATGCACGCTTCGTTCCGCATCGGCGGCAGCGCGCTGATGGCGTCGGACGGTTGCGACGACAAATCCAAGTTCGATGGTTTTCGACTGGCCATCAGCGTGGCGACGGAAGCCGAGGCCAACAAAGCATTCTCCGCGCTTGCCGACGGCGGCTCGGTGATGATGCCACTCACCAAAACCTTCTGGTCGCCTTGCTTCGGCATGGTCACCGACAAGTTCGGTGTCGGCTGGATGGTCAGCGTACTTGGTGAGCCACCGAAGTAGTTCTCTCGACAGGATCACCGCCTGGGCAGAGTGCGGCTCACGCCAATCACTGCCCAGGCCGTTCACGCATCAGTTGACCGCGATTTAGCCATCTCGCTCCGCGAAATGAGCGGATTTCGCGCATTGGTTGGACTTGATCAGTTGGTAGTTACGATCGTCTGTCCATTGGCATCCATCGATTCCTGGCTCATCGCGACCTGCTTCACCGAGAATCCCTGAACGAATGTCAGGACCCCTGGATGCCTACTTCTTCCGACGCATGTGGCCGGTCATGAAGGTGACCCACTTGCCGTCGTCGCCCAACATCGACGACGTAGCCACGATGTGATCCTTCGATTTGAACTCGTAGGCATCGCGGAACTTGGCCGTCTTGCCTTCAGCCAGAAAGTTTGGCCCCTCGGCTTCCAGCGTCAGGATTTTACCCGTCTCATCGACGGTGCCCTCATACTTCCACATGTAGTTGAGCATCGAATCGACCCAACTTCCGACGTACTTCTTCTTCGTCGAGTCATAGCCGATGGTCTGAATCGCCTCGACAGTAGTGCCCATCATCTCGGCCTTGGATTCTGAGATCACCCAGAAAGCCCCGAGCATCCGGGATTTGACCGTACCCTTGCACTTCATCGCGGGCTGATCTGGTCCGCCCTTGGCCTCGGCTTCCGACTCCCATTCACCAGTGAACTGCGTCAACCACTCATGTTGCTTTTCCGGCTCCGGAAACTTCGGTTCCTGAGCCCGCAGAGTCGAAACGGCAATCAACACAACGGTAGCCAAAGCAATCAAAGAACTCTTCATCGAACGCGTCCTTTTCCCCTGAATAGTCTGGCAGCGGGATCGCAGTCATGATCGCCCAGAGCCTAACGGACGGTTCCCAACATGTCCTATCTCAAAACAAGCGATCCCACAATTCGCCCGTGCGGCCTACCGCAGGACGCCCTCAAGCTCCTGCAGGTACTCCGGACTAAACGGCTACTGACATCACCCGGTTCCGACGAGTGCTCACCAGACTCGATCTGGCCACGTTCTCCACACCAAACACACAACCTCGATCTTCATCCCCGGCAGCGCTTCAATACTATCGCGATTTGTTAATAATCAGTTTTGGCGAACTCAACTTCAGCGCGTCTGCACCAGCCGGCGTCACCTGAGTGCCAAACAAGCCGATCATCTGCAACGTGCGATGCCCGGCGAACAATTTCAAGTGCTCATCAGTCACGCTCACCTTCTGAAAGTACAGAGAACGAACAGGAGCCTGAGCCACTTGTTTGATACTGCGTTCCGACAATTCCAGTTCATGAAAGTTGAGATTCATCAAGCGCTGCATGGCACCCAAGAAGCTCGCATCGTCCACTTTGGTCTTGCGTAATGTTAGCGACGTCAGTTGGGATGCATTTTTGAGGAAGGCGTGCGTACCGCCATCAGGAATGCAATCTCCCAGGCTGAGATATGTGAGACTTGGAAAACGCGAAATCGCCAGGAGTGCTTCATTTGACAGCGGCACTGCATCGATCGTGACATTGGTAATCGACTGGCGCGGAAGACCGCTAAGTCCATCGCCGAAAACATTGGGTGCATTCGTCAGCGTCAGATATCGCAAGCTGCGGAGATTCTTTAATTCTGACAGCCCTGTGTCGGTAAAAATCCCCGCAGAAATCGAAAGCGACTGGAGAGCAGTTAGCTCCTTGATTCCGTCCAGATGCTCGTCAGTTACTGAGCCCCGAAGTGATATCTCAGTCAACTTGCGGAACTTTCTCAAATCAGCAGCAGTAACTTCAGGGCCCACTGCAACACTCAACGACGTCAGATCAGGACACCCCGACGCAGCGGCTATTATCTCGCGAGGAGTAGACTCACTATGTAGGAAGTTAATGCGCTGCAGCCTGCGCAGCCTCATGAGGCCTTCCGCAAAAGTCGCAGTGTTTTCTTGCCCCGGAGACGTGACTTCAAGTGAAGTCAGATTAGGACAGGTCGCGAGATATCCCAGATACTTTCCTGTAAAACCTGAACGTATGCAGAAAAATTGCTCGAGAGTTACCAGCCCTTCCACAACTTTAATCTCATCCTCCGTTACGTCATCACCAACAATATTCACACCCGTGATGATGAATGGCTCGGTTGGAATCGGAAGAGATGCGCTGATAAAAGACGATCCGCGAGCCCATCGATAACTGGCATGAAAGCCTTTTGTTTTGGACGCCAACTCTGCGACTGCGGCGTGAATCTTCGCCTGCTCCTTGTTGGGAAGCTGATATTGCATCGCGGCGGGAACCTGCCCGGGATTGGCCACAGGGTTAGGCATCGGAGTGGGGGTGGGTTTGGCGACCACCGCTTTCGTTGTGCCAAACTCATCGCGATTCAAATCAAGCTGGCCTAATTCCTGAAGCCGTTTCTCGACCTTGATCTTGTCCACACCGGCCAAGTCAGTCAGTGCTTTTGAGTACCAGTACCTGGCCAAGGCCTTAGTCCAAGTTGGCTTCGTCTTCTTGACTGGAACAGTCCAGGCATACCAGCCATCCGCCAGTTCCAGTTGGGCATTGGGTTCTTCCGGGTTGCCGAGATCGAGCTTGGCAAGCCGACTCAGTTCCTTGTCGCTGCTCTTCGCCAGGTGTTCGAGCCCCTGCGTCCAGTCTTGCTTACGCTGCACTAGGAAGACGCCGCGTTCGTAGTTCGCAGGACCGTCATCTGGCGACTTCTGCAGAACGGCCTTGGCTTTTTCCGCCGCTTCGAAATCTTTTTGCTGCAGAGCGATCGCATTCTTAGTGTCGACGTATCGCTTACCTTCAGCGGTGTCTTTGGCTTTTCGTGCGATTGAAGTTCCCAACACGCAGAGCTTCGTCGCGACAGCGTACTTGTCCTCTGCCACAGCTTTGTCGATAGCACTCTTGGTGGCCTCGTTCACCGCCCGAATGGCGAGCGGCGTTTTTACATCCTTACTCAATTCGTCCAGAACGTCGTGCAGCATCGCGACTTCATCGACGCGATAATCAGCCGCCAGCAACTCAACGGTCTTCAGCGCGGTCTCGACATCGGCACCTTCCAGCGCCAGCCGCTGCGATTCCTTAAGCAGCACATAGCTCGTCCCGGAATCGTCCTGAGTACTTTCCGATTGCTTCAAGAGGGTGCGCGACAACGCGCCCTTATCTTCAGGCTTCTTCGCCTTCGAATACTCAGCCGAAAAGATACTCTTGATCTCGCCCAGCATCTTCGCCTGCTCAGCTGCGGCAGGCAGCGCGGCACGCGAATCATCCTTGGCCGATTCAGCAACCTGCGCTCGAACCGGCGTGACCAAACAGCGCTCGCAGATCACAAGGACCATCAGGCTGATGATCAGGACGCACCGACGAAACGTGGTTATTGATTTTGCAATCGCAGTAATCGGGCGATGAAACACGAGCACTCTCCTGGACTCGGCGGTCATGGGCGAAGTCAGTTTGAGTTGATCGAACACGCAGCCGGCAATTGGATTAAGCGAAGCCCGGACGAAAAATCGACGGTCAGATAACGCGGGAAGAGTTCTAGCAGCCTCCTCAAGGGCGCGACTAGTTGTTCACGTTCTGGAAAAGCGTAGATTTTTCGCGTGATATGAGGATCGAACGGCTTGCGGCATGGCAAGCGTGGGGGAAACAGCAAGACCCGGGACGAACTGTCCGGATCAGTGACGCAAACACTGCTGACACACTTGAAAACAAAAGCGGTGGTGCGAACTCTCAGAATCCGCACCACCGCATTAATAACTCTGCGAAGTCGGTTAGTGCACGCGCTGGCCTGGTACAGCACCGCTATCCGGAGCAAGCAGGAAGACGTCCTTACCGCCGGGCCCAGAGGCGCAGATCATGCCTTCGCTGAGGCCGAACTTCATTTGGCGCGGTTTCAAGTTCGCCACCACGATGACCAGCTTGCCGATCAAGTCTTCGGGTTTGTAAGCCGCCTTGATACCCGCAAAGACCTGCCGTTGAGAATCGCCGCCGAGGCTCAGCTTCAGCTTCAACAGCTTGTTGGCTTCCGGCACGTCTTCCGCCGAGATGATGCGGGCAACTCGCAGGTCGACTTTGACGAAATCATCAATCGTGCATTCGGCCGTGAGTGGCTCGGCGGCCAATGCTTCCGGCCCGTCGTTCCACTGTGGAGCGGCGGGGGCGGCTGTTTCGTCAGGAACTTTACTTTCTTCGGTCATCGCTTGAACTTGCTCCGGAGTAATGCGCTGCAACATATGCTTGAAGGCGCTGACAGAGGAACCCGTCAGCGGCTGCTGCACGGCGTCCCAGGATTGAATAGGTGAGTTCAACAGTTCGCCCGTTTGTTCGGCCAAACGCGGCAGAACAGGGGCGAGATAAATCATGATCTGCCGAAAGAGGTTCAAAGCCACCGTGCAGACATCGCGCACCTCAGCAGCTTTGCTCGGGTCCTTGCGCATCGTCCACGGTGCCTTCTCGTCGACGTACTTGTTGGCCGCGTCGGCGAGCAGCATCACTTCGCGCATCGCGTTGTTGTAATCGCAGCGCTCATACAAATCGGCGATGACATCAGCTCTCGCAGCGGCAGCGGCGAACAACCCTCCGTCATCGGGATAAGTGGCGCTCAGGCCGGTCTCGGCTACGAACTTCGCGCTGCGGCTGGCGATGTTCACGACCTTGCCCACCAAGTCCGAATTGACCTTGGCGACCAGTTCATCGAGGTTCATGTCGATGTCATCGAGTCGCGGGCCGAGCTTGGAGGCGTAGTAGTAGCGCAGGTACGTCGGATCGAGATGCTTGAGGTACGTTGACGCCATGATGAAGGTGCCGAGCGACTTCGACATTTTTTCGCCGCCGACCGTCAGGAAGCCGTGAATGTGCACCTTCTCCGGCAAGCTAAATCCCGCCGTATGCAGCATTCCCGGCCAGAACAACGTGTGGAAGTAAGTAATGTCCTTGCCGATGAAGTGATGGATCTCAGCGGGCTGAGGTCCCGTTGGTCGCCACCACGAATCGAAGTTTTCACCGTTTCGCTGGCACCAGTCGAGCGTTGAAGCCATGTAGCCGATCGGCGCATCAAACCACACGTACCAGTAGTGGCCGGGACAATCGGGGATCTCAAAACCGAAGTATGGAGCCGGACGTGAGATATCCCAGTCACGGAGAACCTTGGGTTCCGGAGAGTTCGCGTCACCGAGGAAGTGGCCTTTGAGATAGTTCGCAACTTCCGACTGCAGGTGATCACCGGACTGCGTCCATTGATCGAGGAAGCCGTGCAGCTTCTCGAGTTCGATGAAGAGATGCGGAGCCTTACGAGCCTCGGGTGTCGCACCGGACAGAGTGCTCTTGGGGTTCACCAATTCCGCCGGTGAATAAGTTGCTCCACACTTCGAGCAGTTGTCCCCGGGCTGGTTTTCAGCACTACACTTGGGACAAGTGCCACGAACGAAGCGATCAGCGAGAAACGTACCGGCTTCGGGATCGTAAAGTTGCTCGACGTCCGATTCCTTAACGAGCCCCGAGGCGCGGATCTTCCCCCAAATCTCGTGGCATAATTGGCGATTCTCAGGGCTGTTCGTGGAACCGTAATTATCGAAGGCGACTTGAAAACCAGCGAAATCACGGATGTGAGCTTCCCTCATATCCGCAATAACTTGCTCTTCGGTCCGGCCTTCCTGGCGGGCTCGAATCATGATCGCCGTGCCGTGCGTGTCATCGGCACAGACAAAGACGCACTTGTGGCCGCGCAGCTTTTGAAACCGCACCCAGATGTCGGTTTGGATGTATTCGACCAGATGTCCCAAATGGATGTGGCCGTTGGCGTACGGCAATGCCGCAGTCACCAGAATCCGACGCTGACTCATGCAAACTCCTTAGAGCAGCCCTTGCGTCCCGAAATCGGGTAGTCCGCAGGCTGCTGCGATCTAAAATGACAATCCCTGCTGCTCGCAGGCGGTGAACGATAGGCCGGGAACTCCCGACCGTCGAGGTCTCCAAATTGATCGCCAACATCTTGCCGGGAAAGAACATCAATGCGGTGCAATCGCTGGGCTGTTTTGGCACTTTTCAGCGGCATTCTGCTGGTGATGCTGAGCGTCACCACATGGGCGTCGCTCGAACGTAGCGTGTTTGCGGCCGGTCGCGAACTGCTGCCGGACCGCTGGTTCCAAGCGACTCTGGCAGATGCCTACTGTGGTTTTCTGACGTTCTACGCCTGGCTGAGCTGGCGTGAACGCTATTGGCCGGCCCGCATCGGCTGGTTCATCGCCATCATGCTGTTGGGAAACATTGCCATGGCGGTCTATGTCCTGATTGAGGCGTTTAGGCTCGGATCGGAGTTTACAGTGCCGAAGCTGTTGCTCGGTCGACGTGCAGAGACTGAGATGACAGGTTTGTAGGTCGGACATCCTGTCCGACGCCGGACAAGATTGTCCGGCCTACTTGGTTCCAACTCGGACAACTCTCCGGCGATGGGGTTCGCTCGTTCCTGCGTTTCCTCGTGCTCAAAGCGCGAACAGTGAGGAAGTCGATGAAATCTTCGGTGCTGAAGTTCCTGCTCGCAGCATTGGCCTTGGTCGTTAGCTGCGGGTTCGCTGCAGCGGACGACGGGTTCGCTCTGCGCGACGGCGACGTCGTTGTTTTTCTCGGAGATAGCCTCACGGCGGCTCGGACATACGGAAAGTACATCGAAAACTACACGCTGCTCCGCTATCCCGACCGCAAAGTGACCTTCATCAATGCGGGGTTTGGAGGAGACACAGCCGAGGGCGGACTCAAACGGCTCGAAGCGGATGTTCTGACTCATAACCCCACCGTTGTCACCGTGATGTACGGCACGAACGACATCGGCTGGGGCGTCTATGCCGATGAGCCCCACAAACAACGATACCTCGCCGGTGTGCGAGGCATCGTGTCCGCCTGTGTGGAACGCAAGATTCGAGTTTACCTGTGCTCGGAACCCGTGACGGCCGCTGACCCGAACAAAAGCGAAGACAGCTTCCTGCAGAAGATGTGCGACGAAGGCATGGAGCTTTCCAAGTCGCTCGGGGGCAATGCAATCGACGTGCAGAGGTCGATGCGCGAAGCCCAGAAACGACTGTGGGCGGCGAACGAAGGCATCAAGGACGCGTCCAAACGCGAAAGCATGCACGTCGCCGATGGCGTGCACTTGAACGAACTCGGACAACTCGCAGTGGCGCACGCGATGCTGCGAGGACTCGGAGCCCCGGCCGAGGTGTCAGAAGCCACTGTGGACTACACGAACGCCAAAGCCAGCTCGAAGGGCTGCCGAATTGTGGATGCTCGCCGCGTGGATCAGACGCTGGAGTTCACCCGTATCGATGATGGTTTGCCCTTCAACTACGGAACCTTCTTCGCGCTGCACTACCGCTTCGTGCCAGTGCCTCAGGATCTGGCCAAGTACATGCTGACCATCAAGAACCTGCCCGCAGGCCGCTATGACGTTCTCGCCGATGGCCGCGAGGTCAGCGTCTATTCAGCGAAGCAACTTGCGGATGGCGTGAACATCACCTTCGCCACGACCAACGGCTGGGTTCCTGGAGGTCCTTGGAACGTTCAGGCGAATGCCCTTGTGCATGTCACGAATGCGCGGCACGAAGTGCTGACGTCTGCGTTCACGACGAAGCACTTTCTGCCACAGACCAAAGATGACAGTGCTGAGTTAGCTCACATCAGGCCGACACTGGAACAACTGGAAGCACTTCAGCGCGATACAGCTCGACCGCGTCCTTACCGCTTCGTAATCAAGCCGCATGTGGAGACCGATCCGAAGAAGTAGACCTCCCTCTTCGCGTTCTTGGCGGCCTTCTGTGCCAGATCTATTCCCTTGCGAACCGATGGCGCACTCAGGCTTCCTTCACACCGGGATGTCCAGCTTCCACAACAAACGACTTGCGCGTGTTGAGTGGAGCGTCGGGCTTCGTCACGAACGGCACCGTGCGGTAGTGCGAGATCCACGTCTTCGGAGTGACTTCGCACGACACATAGCCGCGTTCCGCGTTGAAGAACTTCACGCAGGGATTCTCGGCCAGCGTTGCAGCCGTCATCTTCAATACCTCGCTGCCATCCCCGCTGGAACTGAGCGATGTGCCGACGAATTCAGACGCGACGACCGGCGATTTTTCGTCCGAAGCATCAACCTGCAAGTCATTCACCCAGTTGGTGTGAATGTCGCCTGTGATGACGATGGGGTTCAGCTTGGGGCGGTCTGCAAAGTACTTCAGCACGCGCTGGCGGTTGGCTTCGTAGCCCGGCCATTGATCCATGCTGTAGGTGACTTCCTCGCCAGCCTTGCGGTCGACGCGAGCCATCATCACCTGCTGAGTCAGCACGTTCCAAATGCCTTTTGACGCATTAAGCGTGTCATACAGCCACTTCTCCTGCGTATCTCCCATCAGCGTGGCTTTCGGATCATACACAGCATCGCACGGCGCCTTGTTGCCATCCCCGCAAGGCTGATCGGTGCGGTATTGCCGAGTGTCCAGGATCGCAAACTCGGCCAATCGACCGAAGTTCACTTTTCTGTAGAGCTGCATGTCCGGCCCCTTCGGAAGCTGAGCTGTCCGCAGCGGCATGTGCTCGTAGTAGGCCTTGTAGGCGTTAGCTCGACGGTACAAGTACAACTCGGGACCTTCCGTCTTCTTCTCAGAGATCGCTCCGGCACAGTTGTTGGCGAACTCGTGGTCGTCCCAGGTTACCAGCCAGGGACACATCGCGTGAGCGGCCTGCAGATACTCGTCGGTCTTGTACTGAGCATGCCGATTCCGGTAGTCCGCCAGTTCGTGCAGAATCGGACCAACGTGTTTGCGAACCTGTTTGTCCTTGCCGGGGTACTCGTAGATGTAGTCGCCCAGGTGCGCGATCAGGTCGAGGTCTTCATTCGCCATGTGCTTGTAGGCGGTGTAAAGACCGGATTCCCAGTGCTGGCATGACGCGAACGCAAACCGCAGGCGTTGCGAGAGCTCATCCAGCTTCGGAGCGGTACGAGTGCGTCCTTTCGGACTGACCTCTCCGGCTGCAGCGAACTGGTAGAAGTACCAGCGTCCCGGCTCCAACCCTTGAACCTCAACATGCACCGAGTGCGCGAGATCAGGCGTCGCGACGGCGGTGCCTTTGGCTACGACTTGCGTCATCGCCTCGTCGTTCGCCACTTGCCATTTGACCTCGACGTTCTCGTTCGGCATCCCGCCACCTTCGAGCGGTTTCGGTGCCAGTCGAGTCCACAGCACGAATCCGTCCGGAGTGGGATCACCAGATGTGACACCCAGCGAAAATGGATAACCCCCTACTTTCAGGTTGCTGGCGGCAAAGGCCGATTCCGGACGTGCGAGCATGGGCCAGGCGATCAACGCCGCTCCACCTGCTGACAGAAACCCGCGACGGCTCCAGACTCGACCTGGTTCATGCTGAAAGAGCGGCATACGATGACCCTTGCTGTAGAGTTGGCAGATCGTCGATCGAATTTAAGAAGCGATTGCGACCCGTTCGTCAATAACTCGCGAAGACTACAACTGGAACGCCAGTACCAGCCCTGCGCAAGCCACGAAGGCTCCACTCAATCGCAAGCCAAAGTGACCGGTCGCCGAGCGCATCGCCAATCGGCCAACTGCCATGCCGAGCAGATGCAAAACGACGGTTGAACTCATCATTCCCGCCGCAAGCTCTGACGAAAATCCTGAAGCTGCCATCTCACCGCCGTGAGCCACTCCGTGAGCAAAGCCAAACGCACCGATCAGCAGCAGTGAAACACCAACAGGTCCCAAGCGACCACGAGTCACGCCCGCCCCCAGCAACACAATGGAAGCCGCGATCACGAATTCAACCGCCGGTGACGAGTTAAAGGCAGCACCGACGCCCATGCCGGCTGCCATGCTCAGCACAAATGCCTGCGGCATCGCCCACACAGCACGACCTCGCTGCTGAGCACTCAGCAAGCCCACCGTCACCATTGCCAGCCAGTGATCCCAGCCCGACAACGGATGAACCAGGCCCTGCCACAAGATGTGAGTATGCTCCTTAGGACCACCATGACCGGGATGGGCCACCGCAATCTCAGGCAAGCCCAACGTCACGCACAGAACGAACAGCAGCGCGATCAACAACCGCATGAAATCCCTCTCTTGAGAAACAGCGAGCAGCAATTTGCCGGGGGATCAGTCTATTCGGCCGAGGCTGAAGTGTTCCACTTCGCCCGCGTCGCGTTGCCTGCGATCTCTGATCCGGGAATTTTCGTTCACCGTTCCGTCACACAATGCGAGAACCTTCCAAGCCGATGATCTTCTTCGCCAATGTGCGGAATCCGCCAGATGGCGTGATCACCAGCATGCGTCCCGGCAGCTTCACTTGTGTCGTGAGTATTTCGGCGAGTTGAGTGTCCTTGTCCGCGTCAGAACTACCCAACCAGTTGCGGGCGGAGTGCACGCACAGCACAAACAGGCGTTGCTGCACAAAGTGCTTCAGTTCCTTCTGAACAAGATAGGCCGAGGCAAGATGGGGGTGTTCCTTCAGCAACTGCTGCAGCGCGTCCAGCTCCTCGCTGGTCAGAGTGTGTCGTATGAAGATATCGCCCGGCAGAACCTGACTGCGTTCCGTGCGCGCGGCCTCGGCGGCGGTTTCGTACAGGCTGAGGCGTCGATGTACGTGAGCAACCTGATCGCTCCGGCCAGTCGCCTCATAGAAGTTTGACAGCGCCTCGCAGGCGTGAGGAATCAGGGCATCCTCTTCCTGCTTGAGGATTCGCAGCAGGAACTCCTGCCCTTCGATGTTTCCCAGCCCAAGCAGATGCTGTCCGAGCGTCAGATTGGCCTGAGAATGCGACGGGTGAATCGTCAGCAGTTTTCGCAGAACAGGCTCAGCCGATTCCGGACCGGACAGATCCCAGAGAGCTCGTGCCTTAGCCCATAGTGTTTCCGGGTTGGCGTCGGCATCCGGAATCGTCGCGTCGATCTTGTGCAGTTCACGCTGGCGAGCACTCGCTCGACCATGGCGCGAACGCCAGACATCGGCGACATCAGCCATCCAGAGGGAGTTCACCTCGGTGCGAGCGGTGTCCAGCTCGGTATCCAATAACGACGAAGCCGCCGTCTGCGGGATCTGAGGAAATCCCTGACGACGAAACAGCTCGGGCGAAAGACCAATCGCCTTCAGACGGTCTGCGAAACTGGGATGGGTATTGAGGTTGTTCGTCAACCGCAACGACACATCATCCATCCACCGTTCCGCGTCGGCCTTTTCCGCAGGAGCGGTCAGAAACGCCATCTGCCGCTGAATGAAATCCGTCGGCGGTTCGGCTTCTGTCGTCGCCAGTTGATTGATCGCCGGCCAGAATTTTTCGTCCAGACGCTGGCCGACACACCCGACCTGCCACAATGCCGAGGCTGCGGTCTCCGCGCCGGCCCACTCCGCCGCAGCTCGATCGGCCTGGTACTCGTTGCTGCGTGAAAGCACAAAGGCATACGCATTGAATCGCGGCCAGTACCAGTCCATCCACTTCGTCACGAACCAGTTCGTTTGGTGATTGTTGGCCGCATTCCGTTGCTGAACACGATCCAGCACCCGCTCCCAGGAAGAACGCACACGATAGATCCAGGCCGTGAAGCGGCCATGCTTCGCCGATTGATGAGCCAACTCATGCGCCAACACCGCCTCGAATTGTTCAACATCCAGAGACTCCATCAGCGGCAGCCCGAGGATCAGGTACCGCTTCGTCCAACCCAGCAGGCCGAGCCGCGGAATCCATTGCACCGCGGCACCAAACTCTGATGTGACGATCACTTTGTGCGATCGTGGAGCGTGCGAGGCTCGACGCAGCTGATCCAGCCTCGCAAAGAAATCCGGCACTCGTGACCGCTGCAGGACGTGACCTTTCGGTTCCGGAAACGGAGTCCACAGAACCGGTGCGGCCTGCACGAAGCCGTAAGTCAGCAAGATCGCTCCAATGATGATCAGCAAGACGCCGAATTCCGTTGGCACGTAAACGCTGCCCACCAGCAAGGCCATCGCTACCGCCGACACGGGAATCAGCCAGCAGAGGAACAGGCCATATCCCAGCGTCAGCAACCAGGCGATTTTCAACTTCAAACTCTGTGGTCGTCCGGCGTAACGCTGTTCGATGCGATTGACCAGCGCATCAAACTCTTCACGAGTCATCACGGTGCCTTTGCAATCACAGCTTCAACGAGGTGATAAGGCGGAATGCGGCTGACATTGAGGCGTCTAGCCGCGCTGGCATGTTGCTCTTTCCGCTCGGGGTCTAGCCAGCACAATGCAGCCATCACTTGAACTTTTATACGCGGCGACAAAGCGACGTCTCGAATCGCATCCTCGGTCGCCGGGTTCTTGCCGCGCAGCAAAGCCGCCGCACGCTTCTCATCGCTGCCACTCTTCTCCAGCGAGGTACAGGCTTCGTCGCGCCAGTGTTCTGCTGCGGTGCGATCACCTGCAACATACAAAGCATTGCTGAGAGCCAACTGGTTCCACGTCTCTTTCAGCAACGTCGCGAAGCGTGCATCGCCGGTCAGTTGCTGAGCGCGTCCAGTCTGCAGCCACTCGTGCAGATCCCAGTCATTCATCGGAAAGGCGGCAGCTCCAACTGGCGGCTCGGTCGCAGCAAACTCACCAAGCATGTACTTAATTGGCCGTTCCAGGAACTGTGTCACCTCCGGGCGCCGAACTTCTGGCGGGATCTTGGAAAGCTGCGCGTTCAAAGCTTGCCGCGCGTCGTCCGCGCGACCTTGTGAGACCAGTACATCACACAGATTGATCAAGGCCTCAATGTTTCCGTACGTATCTTGAGAACTGAGTTTGCTGCGGTACGACTCTTCCAGCGGCTGGAATTTTTTCAGGCCCAACAGCACGAAGTGTCGATTGCCATGCAACGTGTCGTCCTGCAGGCCTAAAGCAATCGCCTGGTCCATCATCGTGTCTGCCGCCTGCCAATCGCCGTTGCAGACCGGCAACCAGCTCAGACCAAGATAAGGCCACGCGAGCTGCTTGTCGGCCTTCGCAGACATCTCAAAGAAGCGATTGGCCTCAGAGTGCGTTTCCGAGACACGCCCGCGCAGGTAGAGCAAGTTGGCATCGTTAGGCGTTTGCTCCAGACGTCCATCGTAAAGCTTCACCAATACGGCCTCGGCGTCTGATCGCTCTTTCTCCAGCAAGGCGCTGTAGCAGCGATGCCAGTTCACGGAGAGTGGCGTCTTCCATAAGCCCGATTCAAAAAACTGGATGGCGTTCTTCAACGAAGCCGGATTAGTGTCGGCCACTTGCACGTAAGCCGACATCAGCTCCATGCGTTGCGGTTCCATCCGAATGCGAGCCTGAGCAAAGCGCTCGGCGTCCGCGACGTTCTCTGTGTGAGCGATGTGACGATACAAACTCACGGCAGGTTCATTGCAAAGCTCCACCGCAACTTTGGTGACCTCACCGCCTTTCTTGTCCACCTTCAAAGTTTGAGGTGGCGGCGTAAACACGTAGTCCACATCCGGCACGTAGATGAAGCGTTCGCCAATCGAATACGAGACCTCGGACGGTCGCGGTGCAACGGCGTAGTGCACAGTGGAGACCTGAAGCGCCGCAGCTCCACCGGGGTTGATGCACCAGACCGGGCTCTTGAACAGTCGTTGAAAGAACCCGGATTCCAGAGTGATGTCGAACTCGTCCGTGATAGCACCGGAGACAGCAACGTGGTGCGTTCCTTCTGACACCTCAATGTGCGAGAAATTCGGCTGAGGCATTGCCGGCCCGCCGTCAATCGAGATCGAAACCGGCTCGTTCCACAGGTTGATCACGCGGACATCGCGGTGTCCCTTGCGATACTCCGACAGTCCCACGGTACCGAGAGCGGCGAGCACTAACGCAACGGAACCAAACACGAGCCAGCGCGCGCCAGAGGCGTAACGGCCACTCTTCGAATCAAACAAACCTCTCAGCGAGAAACCGACCTGCGGCAGAATGCTCTCAGGTGCATCGACCGCCTTTTCCGACTTCAACACGAACTTGCGAAACTGGTGATGCTCGGCAACGTTGGGGTACTCGCGAATCAGCACCTTGCACAAATCCAGAGCTTCCTGATGTCGATTCGCAGCTTGGTACGCGCCAGCCAGTTGATCGAGGGCTTCGAGCGAGTGCAGTTGTCCCGCTCCGGGCTCTTCGAGAAAATCCAGCAGTTGCCGCGCTTCGTCCAGTTGATTCTCACCCATACGTTTCCGCGCCACCCCGACACGCGCATCGGGAAGATCGGGACGCAGAGCGTGAGCCTGCTCATGCAACGCGAAGGCGCCGCCCCAATCACCCATTTGCTCAAGATGCGACGCCAAGCACGCTCGCAGGTCGGCACTCTGAGGGAACTGCTCCAGCACCGCTTCTCGGAATCGCTGAGCCTCTTCATGCTGATGGAAGCCGAGAAACTGGGCGTGCACCTGCATTGCATTCTCGGGCGTTGGGCTTTCCCGAAAGTTATCTTGAGCCCCCGAAATCGAGAGCTGCTTGCTCATCTCGTACTTGTCCCGATCGGCCGCATAGTGCCGCTGGCACCGCGAGCACTCATCCATCACACGCTTGCGTCCCAACGGAATGATCGGGATGAAGAGAATCACGAACCACAGCCGTGTGTCATACGAAGTGAGCGTTGCGGCCTGCTGGCATTGCTGGCAGACGCCCTGCCTCGCCTTGGCGTTTTTCTTGCCGTAGTACCAGGTACCAACCCCGTTCACGACGTGCGGCATAGCAACTCCTTTGATGCGGCCCTCTGAGGTATGTGGTTCGTATCGGGTTAGCAGACACAACGCCACTGTGTTTTCAGGTTTCTCACGCAGGACGATTGGCCTCGTAGCCAGAGTCCTCTGGCGCCTGACACGTTGGTGAACGGCGGCTAATGTTCGGTCACCACGGCGAACACCCGCCGGACGTCCACGACGAACACATCATTGAGGAGACTGGCAATGCTGATGCGGAGCAGCGTGCTGGCGGCAGGCCTGATACTGGCGACAGCATTCCCGGCCCGGAGCCAATCGGAGGCATCCATCAAGCGATTTGATGAGATCGCCAAGCGGTACATCAACGAATCGCCCGCGTTGTCGCCGATCAATGCCACGACGCTTGGCGATCATCGCTACGACCATCTAGTTGATGATGTCAGCGACGTCGCCCGACAGCACGAGCGAGCCTTCTATCAGCGTTTGCTGAATGAGCTGAGCCAGTTGGACCGGCAGCAACTCAGCCGCGAGCAACAGGTCGACTACCAGTTGCTGGTCCATCAGTTGAAGGGCGACATCTGGAGACTCGACCAGCTGCAAGAATGGGCCTGGAATCCAATCCAGTACACGCAGCTGACTGGCGGAGCAATCTATGGATTGATGGCCCGCGAGTTCGCCCCGTTGGAAAAACGTTTAGGCCATGTCGGCGACCGTTTAGAAAAACTGCCGAAGCTGTTCGAGCAGATCCGCGCGACGGTCGACATCAAGCGTGTGCCGCCTGTCCATGCAGAGACCGCGATCAAGCAGAATCGCGGAGTGCTGAGCATCATCGACAACATGGTGAAGCCACACCTTAGCAAGCTGCCGATGGCCGAGCGGCAGCGCATCGAGAAAGGCATCACGGCCACCGCAGCCGCCGTTGAGGAACATCAGCAATGGCTCGAAAAGACTGTACTGCCGAATGCAAAAGGTAACGTCCAGCTTGGAGCCAAGGTTTTCGACGAAAAGCTGTTCTTCACGCTGGGCACGGGACTCACTCGGCAGGAGATTCGCCAGCGGGCCGAGTTCGAACTGCGCCGCGTGCGACGTCAGATGTATGACATCGCACGAGGTTATCTGCTGAAGCAGGGCTCGAAACTGGAACTGCCTGAGAATCCCGCCCCCGAGCAGCAGCAGGCCGCAATTGAAGCGGCACTGGCAAAAGCGAGCAGCGATGTGCCGCCCCGTGATGGTGTTGTCGCTGCAGCCAAAAAGTCATTGGTCATGACGACGGACTTCGTGCGTCAGCGTGATCTGGTCACGATCCCGCCAGATCCACTCGACATCATCGAGATGCCCGAGTTTCAGCGCGGAGTTTCCGTCGCGTACTGCGACTCCCCCGGCCCGCTCGACGTTGGTCAAAGAACGTTCTACGCGGTGGCCCCCCTGCCCGCCGATTGGACCGACGCGCAAGTCGCATCGTTCTTGCGGGAATACAACATCCGCTCAATCCACGACCTGACCATTCACGAGGCCATGCCCGGCCACTTCCTGCAACTGGCACATTCCAACCGCAGCCCCAATCGCCTGCGGGCTCTGCTGGCTTCCGGAACGTTCATTGAAGGCTGGGGCGTCTACAGCGAGCAACTGATGTCCGAAGAGGGTTTTCTGGACGGAGATCCGCTGATGAAGCTGGTCGCGCTCAAGTGGTACTTGCGTGGAATCGCAAACGCGATCCTCGATCAACAGGTCCACGTAGATGGCATCCGCCGCGAAGAAGCGATGCGATTGATGATGAAGGATACCTTCCAGGAAGAACGGGAAGCCGCCGGCAAGTGGATCCGAGCGCAAGTGACGGGCGCGCAGCTCTCAACTTATTTTGTGGGCTATCAGGAACACCGCGATCTGCGTGAAGCCGCCCGCAAAACCTGGGGCGACAAGTTCACGCTCAAGAAGTATCACGATGGAGTCCTGTCCTTCGGCTCGCCGCCAGTCAAGTTCGTCAAGCCGCTACTACTCAATGAGCCAATTCCATAATGCTTACTAACGTCCTGTTACACTCCCATACTCCCTCGCCTCTTCGGGGTGAGGGGCGATTCCAGAATACGCTCACTCACTCACTCACTCACTCACTCACTCCCCAAGTAACAGTACCGCGACAGTGAGGGGGCGGCCCCAGCAAACATCACACACTACGTACCCAATGAGGATCCCCAATGATTGTCGTGATCGCCGAAATTGAAGTCGTTGAAGGCCAGCGAGACGCATTTCTGGCTGAATTCCGTAAGGTGATGCCACTCGTGCACGCCGAACAAGGCTGCATTGAATACGGCCCAACGCTGGATGTGCCAACAGACATTCCCGTGCAACAGCCGCTACGCCCGCTGGTCGTCACCATCGTCGAGAAGTGGGCCAGCGTAGACGCCCTTAAGGCCCACCTGGTGGCCCAACACATGCAGGACTATCGCCCTCGAGTCAAAGATTTCGTGAAGGGCGTAAAGCTGAGAATCCTCGGGCCGGCGTGAACCTGTGATACAGAACATGGCGAGCAGAAAGTGATACGCTGCTCGCCATTTATTACTTCTGTTGAGTATAGAGTTTCACGTTATGAGTCGCTCGACCGACCGCGACGATGTCAATTAACCCGTCGCCGTTAAAGTCCTCGGCAACCAAGTCTTCGACCGCGACGCCACCATTGTCGATAATGTGCTTGGTCCACTTGGTTCCGGCATCGTCCTGAGCGTCGAAGATTGATACTCCCGGCTTTTGCTCGCTGGCCTTGGTGGGATCACTGAAGCCAAACACGATTTCGTCTGAGCCGTCACGATCGACGTCAGCGGTCGCGAGCGCGTGGCCGCGGTTGAAGGTACCATCCAGAACGGTGCGTTCCCAAAGCTCGTCCGCCTTCTTCGGTGGCAGGTAGACCACCACGCTGGTGCCATGCATAGGTTCGACAGTCACGATGAAGCGTGAGCCGTTCTTCAGCTTGCCAACCTTGATCTCGCCCGCGCCGCTGG
>CAYLTY010000142.1:0-21659 GCA_964386705.1 uncultured Planctomycetaceae bacterium | reverse complement strand
CAGGCGCCCTCACCAGAAGCTGCGCTTCAGTTCCGTCCGTCTCAAAAGGACGTTGAATATGAAGCCGTCGCAGTCGCGGACGTGAAGAAGTGCCGCGTCGAACTGGAGACTCTGGAATCCAAAGGTGACAAGCGGTTCGGCTTCGCCGTCTTTGATGCCAACGGGCAGATTCTGCGGCGGTATCTCGACCTGAATGGCGACCGCTACATCGACGTGTGGCGGTACTACAAAAACGGCGTCGAGACGTATCGCGATATCGACACCAACTTCAATCAGAAGATCGACCAGTGCCGCTGGCTTAACTCGGGTGGGTCGCGTTGGGGTCTGGATAAAGACGAAGACGGCAAGATTGATTCGTGGAAGCAGATCTCGGCCGAAGAAGCCTCGCGAGTCGCCGTGAACTCGATGATCGCGGGCGACGCGCAGCTCTTCGCGACGGTCATGATCACCAAGAACGACTGCGACGACCTAGGCATCAGTCCGGACATCGCTGTGGAAATGTTGCGCCAGGTTCAGGAACCCGCTGCGGCGATTCGCACCGTCATGAGCGGTCAGAAAGAACTCACGTCAGCCTCAAAGTGGACACGTCTTGATGCGTCTATGCCGGGGCTGATTCCTGTCGATGACGGCAAGGCGAAGTTCGATATCACCGTCTACGAGAACGCGATGGCGTTCGTGGAAACGGCCGGCAAGCATGGCATCGTGCAGGTCGGCGAGATGGTCAAAGTCGGTGACGTCTGGAAACTGACGCAGGTCCCAAAGCCGGTGGCCGGTGGCGTCGTTCAGGTCGCGTCGGGCGGTTTGTTGATGCGCCCCTCGGCTCAAGGGCCGGTGATCGCGAATGAACTCTCGCCCAAAATGCAGGATTTGCTGAAGGCGCTGCAGGAGTTGGAAAAGAGTGCCCCGACCACCGCAGCGAAAAGCGCTGCGACCCAGAAGTATCACGCCGATCGTAAGCGTCTGATTCGTGATCTCATCCAGGAATCGAAAGCGGGTGACCAACGTGACCTGTGGACTCAGCAACTGATCAACCAGTTGATGACCGAAGTGCAGTTTGGTGACACAACTGGCATCAAGGGGTTGGAAGAACTGGAAAACAGCATTCGGCAGCAGTCACCCAAGTCGCCGCTGATTGCTTATACAGCATTCCGCCGAGCCTTCGCCGAATACAGCCTGGCTATGCAGGCCGCGAAAGACCCGAAAGCCCAGCAGGCTGCGAACGATTCCTGGCTGAAATGGCTTGAACAGTTCGTGAAGACATCCCCGGAATCTTCCGATGCGATTGACGCCACGATTCAACTGGCTGTGAACTCGGAACTCAGTGGCGACGCCAAGGCTGCGGCGAAGTGGTACGAGGCGCTCGCTCAGCGAAAGTCCAACGATCCTGCGAACGAAAAGGCCAACGAAGCGGCTCGCGAACGTGGCAAGGGCGCGCTGCGACGCCTCGATTCCGTCGGCAAGAAGTTCGAACTGAGTGGCACTGACATCACCGGTAAGCCGCTCGACATCGCGTCCTTCAAGGGCAAAGCAACGCTGGTCGTGTTCTGGTCAATGGGCTCGCAGGAGTTCGCGACAGACCTGCCAGTGCTAAAGGGCTTGCTCGAGCAATACAAGCCGCGCGGCTTTGAGATTCTTGGCGTGTGTCTGGACGACGATCCCAAGCTGATTGCGAGCTTCATCAAGGAGAACAAGGTGACCTGGGATTCGGTGCACGATGCACCCAACAGTAAGAACCCGTGGTCGCTGTACTACGCGATTCCGAGCCCGCTGCACTACTTCCTGGTCGATCCCAGCGGCATTGTCATTGCCAACAACATCACCGTGAACGACTTGAAAGACCGCCTCGCGCGGCAGCCGGACAAGAAGTAATCAGGTGTGCCGATGCACGTCGTTGTGCCGGATCAGCTTTGGCAGGGGAACGCCGCCGATGGCCGCGACGCGAAAGCGCTGTTCGCGGCGAACATCGCGCTGGTGATTGATCTGGCCAAAGAAGAACCGCCCGCGTCGCTTCCTCGAGATATCGCTTACTGCCGCATTCCACTCTATGACGGCGCAGGCAACGACGTCGCGCTGCTCAACCTGTCAGTCACGACACTGCACGCCGCTCTGGCAGGTGGACTCAGGACATTGGTTGTCTGCTCTGCCGGTATGAGCCGTAGTCCGTCAGTAGTGGCCGTAGCGCTGTCGGAACTCAAGCAGTGTCCGGCTGAAGAAGTGCTTTCGTTGCTTACGGAAACTCAGCCGCACGATATTTCGCCCGCGTTCTGGCAGGAGTTGCTGGCGTCTCGGAATCGAGATCATTGATCTATGGCGACTCGTTGATTGCAGGCGGATGAGCGGTGTTTTGCGTTCCGGTTGCCGCTACCGTTTGAAGACCGAATCAAGAAATCTTCGGAGCATCTCGATGTGCGGCATCTGTGGACTCGCTTGGAACTCATCGAACTCGGCGGTGAGTTTGCCGGAAGCGCTGCGCATGACCAACGTGCTGCAGCACCGCGGGCCGGATGATGCCTGGCTGTTTGATTCGCGGTACGGAATGGTCCGCACATTCGACGAAGCGGCCGCGCTGAATCAGCGTCCGGTGAACGAGAGCAACGGCCCCGGCGCGTTCCTCGGTCACCGCCGGTTGTCGATCATCGACCTCTCGGGCGGTCGTCAGCCGTTGTCGAATGAAGATGGCTCGATCTGGGTGGCCTTCAATGGTGAGATCTACAACTACAAAGAGCTGCGCGATCAGCTCATCGCCAAAGGCCATCAGTTCACGACGTCGTCGGATACTGAAGTCATCGTGCATCTGTACGAGGAACGCGGCCACGAATGCGTGCATGAGCTGCGGGGGATGTTTGCTATCGCGATCTGGGACTCACGTCGCGAGCGACTCTTCCTGGCGCGAGATCGCCTCGGCAAGAAGCCGCTGGTCTATCGCCACGATGGTCAGCGACTGGCGTTTGCCAGCGAGCTGAAGTCGCTGCTGCAGATCAGTGGTTCGCCGCGCGAGATCGATCCCGAGGCTGTGAACCTCTACCTCGCTTATCAGTATGTGCCGCATCCGCATTCAATTCTGAAGGGCTACGCGAAGCTACCGCCCGCGCATTGGTCCATCTACGAGAACGGCAATTTGCGGGTCGAGCGTTACTGGCATCCGCCGTATGAGCCCGGTTCGTCCGCTGAGTTACTGAGTTCGCCCGAGGATGAATCGCAATCAGAGTTCGCCGGTTCCGAGCGGTGGAGTGCTCAGCAATGGCAACGCAAGCTGCGGGAAACGCTGACCGAAGCCGTGCGACTGCGAATGCGCAGTGACGTGCCGCTGGGGGCGTTCCTGTCCGGCGGCATTGATTCGACGATCATCTCGGGGCTGATGCAGGAGCAGTCCACAACCCCCGTGCATACGTTCTCGATCGGCTTTCCGGTGAAGCGTTTCGACGAACGCGAATACGCCCGTGCGGCGTCGCAGCATCTCGGCACGCAGCATCATGAAATGGTGGTTGAGCCATCAGCACTGAGCATCCTGCCGAAGCTCATCTGGCATTACGACGAACCGTTCTCGGACAGTTCGGCCATCCCGACGATGTATCTCAGCGAGCTGACGCGGCGCGAGGTCACGGTCTCGTTGTCCGGTGACGGCGGCGACGAATTGTTCTGCGGCTACGAGCGTTACAAGGCCGTCAAACTGGCCACGATGTTCGATCGGCTGCCATGGCCCATCCGCAAACTGATGACATCACCGCTGTGGCAAAAGCTGCCCGCGCGAGCGGATCGGCCTTCGTTGCGTCGCAAAGCTAAACGCTTCGCCGCCGCTTATGGCCAGCCGCCCGAGCGTCGTTACATGCGCTGGGTCTGCATCTTTGATGACAAGCTGCGCAACGAATTGTTGCACCCCGACTTCGCGGCTCAACTCGGCCAGCACGATCCGACTTCGTTCCTGGAAGAGTGCTATCGCGAGTGCCCGTCGCGCGACTTCATCACGCGTACGACTTGTACTGATGTCTTGAGCTACCTGCCGTGCGACATCATGAACAAGGTGGATATCGCCAGCATGGCCTACGCTCTGGAATGCCGTTGCCCGTTCCTCGACCATCGCGTGGTGGAACTCGCCGCGCGCATGCCGATCGAGCTGAAGCTACACGGTCAGCAAGGCAAACAGATCCTCATCGACACCTTCCGCGACCTCTTGCCCGAATCGATCCAGCACCGTGGCAAAATGGGCTTCGGAGTGCCCCTCGACCACTGGTTCCGCAACGAACTGAAACCGCTGCTGGCCGATGTGCTGCTCGACTCCCGTTCCCTGCAACGCGGCTGGTTCCGTCCCGAAGCCGTGCAACAACTCTGCAACGACCACTTCTCCGGCAAGCTCGACCAAAGCTACCGTCTTTGGAATCTGCTGGTCTTTGAACTCTGGCAACAAGCCTTCATTGATTGCCCGACACCGCCGAGCGGCGTTGTTGCTTAAGCCTTGTTCGCCAGCGCCTCGACCGCAGCCGAGCCGGCTGAAGAATGCTATTTTCTCCTACAAATCAGTAAGATTTTGATCACCCTTAGGCAGTCGCCAGTGTCGTAGAAATCTTGGTGTTCACGTTGTGAAGATACTGAGTGTTTCATTCCGGTCTTGGAAAGACAGACATGGATAGAATCGACACGGCGCAGTCTTACATCTTCACCATTCGTGACGTGCTTTCGAAGTCCGAATGCGAGGCTATGATCGACCGTATTGAGTCGCTGGAGCCAGAAGTAGCGACCATTAATACGATGTCGGGAGCACGTGTCAGGCTGGACGTGAGAAACAATGACCGCGTGATGTTCGAAGACTTCGAACTGGCGGAGACGCTCTTCAATCGCGTTCAGGCTCAAGTACCTCAGCAGATTCATGGAATGTCGCTGGTGGGAGCCAACGAGCTCTTTCGTTGCTATCGGTACAAACCTGGAATGAGGTTCGCGCCGCATGCCGACGGAGCCTTTGTGCGCAACAAAGACGAGCAAAGCTTCTACTCGTTCTTGATCTACCTCAACGAAGATTTTGAAGGCGGCGAAACAACATTCCTCACGGAGCCAGCAGTCTCAATTCGCCCCGAAACCGGCCTGGCGCTGCTTTTCCAGCATCCAATCATCCACGAGGGCAGCCTCGTTACGTCCGGCGTGAAGTACGTCGCCCGCAGCGATTTAATGTATCGGAAGACCATTTCCTGACTGGCGCAGGGCGAAGCTCAAGACGTCGGTGGATCAGGTTGCTGCCAGATGCTCATGCCGCCGTCGACGAGGAGCATCTGGCCTTGAATGTGCCAGGCTTCGTTGCTGACCAGGAATGCGGCGGCGGGGCCGCAGACTTCGGGGCCGGGGACGCAGCCATTGGGGGTGTGCAGTTCCATCCACTTTTGCACTCCGGGCTGATCCAGCGCGGGGGCCGTCAGTGGCGTACGGACGAGGCCGGGGGCCATGCCGTTGACTCGAATACCGTGCGGCGCGAGCGTCACGCACAGCGACCGCACCATCATCTCGACAGCGCCCTTGGAAGTGTCGTAGGCGGCGTGAGTGTGTTCAGCCAAGCGGCCGTTGATGGAGCCGGTGAGCAGCACTCGACCCTTGGTTTTGCTCGGTATCCAACGCCGTGCGAAGCGCTGCACGAGGAAGAAGTGTGAATACACATTCAGCTTCATCGTGCGGTCGAACGTCTCGTAATCCATCTCCAGGAACGGACCTTCGCGATAGGTGCCAGCGTTGCTGATGAGGATGTCGATATCTGGGCGGTGGTCGATCGCGACATCGAAGAGAGCATCTAGAGTTGCTTCGGTCGGTCCGGCCAGATCGCCAGTGATGAGGTCGCAACTCACGCCGAATTCACGAATGGTCGTGACGGCATCCAGAGCGTCACCATCGTCCTGCAGCCCGTGCAAAACGATGTTCGCTCCAGCCTTCGCGAGCGATTCAGCGATCGCCCGCCCGACTCCCAATGTGCCGCCGGTGACTAACGCGCTATGCCCCTTGAGGCTGAACATGCTTTCGACCTTCGAATTCAAAGTGACAGTGTCTTCTTCGTCGAAAGGTCAAATTTCCCGCAGAGGCGCAGAGGTTGCGGTGCTACTTTTCCCTCTCTCCAACTCTGCGTGCTCCGCGCCTCTGCGGGAATCATTTGCCTTTACGAACGCTCATCATGAGCTGAGCGACCAAGCCTACTTCCCGATGGCATACAGGCTCGTGAAGCTCCGCAACAGGATGCGGCCATCGACGAAGACGGGGGTGGCGACGACGGATTCGCCGAGTTCGTTTTCTCCAACCACCTTCAACTTGTCATCAGCCGTATCCACCACGGTAGTCAGGCCGTCCTCGCGCGTGACGTAGAGCTTGCCGTTTGCCAGCACGGGGGATGAGCTATAAGCCAACCGGTGCTTGGGGAGTTCGATCTGAGCCAGCACTTCGCCCTTATGCAGGTCGAGGCAGGAGATCTTGCCCTTATCCGTGCAGACGTAGACTTTTTCGCCAATAGCTACCGGAGTTGGTACGTCAGCCCCGAGTCCTTCCTTCGTCCACAGCACGTGCGACTTGGTGACATCGCCACTGCCGCCGAGCTTGATGGCGGTGATGGTCGCGCCGCGGGCATAAGGAGCAATCAGGACGCCATTGCTGACCACGGGGCCGGCGATCGAGCGGAAATATTTATGGTTGGTCGGATTCAAACCGCCCACACGCCACAGCTCTTTGCCGGTATCACCCGCGTGAGCGGTCGCATGGTCGGCACCGAGCGTGTAGATGGTCTCGGCTCCACCTTCATTTACGACGACCGGAGTTGAATAAGCCTGCGCCGCTTCTTCGGGAGCGCCGAGGTTGCGATCCGCCTTCCAGTGCACCTTGCCGGTAGCCTTGTTGAAGGCGACGAGGTACGACGGACCGGTTTGCATGCAGGCGATCACGACATCTTCGTTCGTCAGCACCGGCGACGTTCCCAGATCCCACCACAGGGTGTCTTCGCCAAACTCCTTCTGCAGGTTCTTGGACCACACGATCTTGCCCTGCATGTCGACACAGGCGAAGTCGCCGCTCTTGAAGTACGCGTAGACGTGCTTGCCATCGGTGGTGGGGGAAGAGTTGCTGCCGCTGGCCTTCTGGTGCTTTCCAGCCTTCTCTTTCCCGACTTCCACCTCCCATCGCTTCTTGCCAGCTCGATCGTAGGCTTGCAGGATGTTGGTCTCAGCGCGACCGAATGTAATAAAAACATTGTCGCCCCAGACCGCTGGAGTGGACGCGCCGCGGCCACCCAACTCCACGTGCCAAGCCACGTTCTCGGTCTTCGACCAACTGGTGGGATACGTTCCTTCCGGCGCTACTCCGTTCGATGACGGACCTCGCCACCCAGGCCAGTTGGCCGCGGACACCACGCTGGCGAGTCCCAACGCACAGAGAGTCAAACAGAGTCGTTTCATTGGTATATCCTTGGCTGCTTGGCGATTTCCCAACGCTGAGCTTGGGTAGGAATCTCGAGGTTCGTTAGCTATGTGCTTCCCCCTTCCCGAGGGGTGAGCGGAGCGTTTCGAGCATCGTGTAATCAGGGGTCGAAGACCAGCTAATCGCCGGAACTGCTCACGGCTTGGTGATCGCGTCACAGACCAACTGATAATACTCGGCGATCTGATGGCCTTTGGCGGGGGCCAGATCTGACTGACGGATCACAACCAGATCGAGGCTCGGGGCGATGAAGATGTTGTTGTCCCACTTGCCGAGCGCGGCGTAGGCGTCCTTGGGGACGTTGGGCCACTTGTTTGTGGTGTTGTTCCACCAGAGATAGCCGTAGGACTTGTTGAGTTCCTGAGATGGCGTGATGGATTCTTTCAACCACTCGGCTGGTACGATCTGCTTGCCGTTCCATTTGCCATGATTCAGGACCAGCAAGCCGATGCGGCCCATCGAACGATTGGTCGTATGGCAACCCGAGTAAGGAATCGCCAAACCTTCGCGGCGTTCCCAGGTCAGGTCTTCGGCACGAATGCCGATTGGTCGGAAGACGCGCTCAGCAAGGAACTCGTCGATCTGCTTGCCGGTGGCTTTGTGGAAGACGGGGCTCAGCAATGCGAGTCCGGTGTTGTTGTAGTCCCACTTCGCACCGGGTTCGTGATCCATGGCGACGAGCTTGGTCGCGTACGTGAAGAGGTCCTCACGCTGACCGACCATCGGATCGTTGCGAACTCCGGATGACATGCTCAGCAGGTGCTTGACGGTAACTGCCTTCTTGCCTTCCGGGGCAGCGTCCGGAATGTACTTGCCGACCGTGTGATCCAGAGCCAGTTTGCCATCTGCAATGGCCAAGCCGGTCGCCATGCTCGAGAGCGACTTGGATGTCGAGTATGCGGCGAACTTTGATTTCGGACTGGCGTCACCGAAATACCACTCGGCGACAATCCGCCCGTGACGAATGACCAGACCGGACTTGCTGTTGTGCGACTCTAGCCAGGCTTTCGCTTTCTCAAGGCCATCAGCATTTATTCCCTGACTGGCGGGGGTAGCTGTTTCCCAGTCATCGCCGGGGAAGACGGTTTGAGCCGCCGCTCCACGCGCACACAGGACAACAGCAAGCAACGACCAAGCGATGCGGCGCAACATTCAGAGTCTCCCGGCAATGGTCTGAAATCAAAGTTGTTCGATTCGCACGCAGACGGACCAGAGGTAGCCATCAGCGATTGCGTTTGATGGTAGTGAGCACGATTCAGAAACGCTCGCAGATGACGTCCATCCGACGGTAGTTGAGGCAGCTTCCTTCCAACTCAGTGATTTCTTCGCGGCTCCGCGCCTTCGCGTGAGAATCCTTGCCCACGATACCACGTTCTTCATCCGGGCCCTCAATCGCTGCTGCACAGACATTCGCTCTTTGGTTTCACGCGAAGGCGCGGAGCCGCGAAGAAAAAGGGGCAAGACCTCAAAAGCAAACGGCTGCCTGACTTGGGTCATCCTTACGGACGAACCTCAGCCAGACAGCCGTTGTGCTGTCTCACACCATCGACCTGACTCCAGTCAGGCAGTTGTGCTACTTCTTCTCAAACTCGGCGTCGATCACGTCGTCACCGCCTTGTTGCTGCGGGCCGGCACCGGCCGCTGCTCCTTCAGGTCCGGGTTGAGCACCCGGCTGGCCGTACATGTGCTTGGCCAACGCGTGGCTGGCTTGCTCCAGGTCGTTGATGGCCGACTTGAGCTGATCCAGGTTCTCGGCGCCAATCGCGTCGTTGACCTTCTTGATGGCTGCTTCGAGACCACTCTTCGAACCAGCGTCCAGCTTGTCTGCGTGCTCCTTCATGAGCTTCTCGGTCTCGTAGACCATCGTCTGGCCCTTGTTCTTCTGCTCGGCCAGTTCACGACGAGCTTTGTCCTCGGCCGAGTGAGCGTCCGCATCACGCTTGATGCGTTCGATCTCGTCCTTGGACAGACCGCTGGAGTTCTCAATCCGAACCTGATGCTCCTTGCCAGTCGCCTTGTCCTTGGCCGTGACCTTCAGGATGCCGTTCACGTCGATGTCGAAACCCACCTCGATTTGAGGCACACCGCGCGGAGCCGGTGGAATGCCGCTGAGGTCGAACTGGTCCAGCAAGCGCTTGTCCTTCGCCATCGGGCGTTCGCCCTGGAAGACTCGGACGGTGACCGCACTCTGATTGTCTGCGGCTGTCGAGAACACCTGAGACTTCGTCGTCGGAATCGTCGTGTTGCGTTCGATGAGCGCCGTCATGATGCCGCCTTCGGTTTCAATACCGAGCGACAACGGAGTCACGTCCATCAGCACCACGTCCTTGACGTCGCCGGAGATAATACCGCCTTGAATGGCCGCACCGATCGCCACGACTTCGTCAGGATTCACGCCCTTGTGAGGTTCCTTATTGAAGATCTTCTTGACGATCTCCTGAACCTTCGGCACGCGGGTTGAACCACCAACGAGCACGACTTCGTGAATCTCCGACGGATTGAGCTTGGCATCCTTCAACGCCTTCTCGACCGGCACGCGACAACGCTCGATGAGCTGATCGGCCATGCGCTCAAACTCAGCTCGCGAGATCGTTACCTGCAAGTGCTTCGCACCCGATGCGTCGGCCGTGATGAACGGCAGATTCACGTCGGTCGATTGCTGAGTGGAGAGTTCTTTCTTGGCCTTTTCCGCCGCTTCACGTAGACGCTGCAACGCCATCGGGTCCTTGCGGAGATCGATGCCGTTGTCTTTCTGGAATTGCGTCGCCAGATGATTGATGAGGACTTCGTCGAAGTCGTCACCACCGAGGTGCGTGTCACCATTGGTGCTCAACACCTCGACCAGTTCGTCGCTGACTTCCAGCACGGACACGTCGAACGTACCGCCACCGAGGTCGAAGACGCAGATCTTCTCGTCCTTCTTCTTCTGCAGGCCGTAGGCCAGAGCTGCGGCTGTTGGCTCGTTGATGATGCGGCAGACTTCCAAGCCAGCGATCTGGCCAGCGTCTTTCGTGGCTTGACGCTGAGCGTCGTTAAAGTACGCCGGAACCGTTACGACGGCCTTGTTGACCTTATGACCGAGGTAGCTTTCAGCGGCTTCCTTCAGCTTGCGCAGCACCAGCGCCGAGATCTCCGGCGGCGTGTACTGCTTGCCGTGGACGTCCACCTTCACGTACTCGCCCGACCCGCCGATGACCTTGTAAGGAACCATCTTCTCTTCGGACTCGACTTCGCTGTGCCGACGGCCCATGAAACGCTTGATCGAGTAGATCGTATTCGTCGGATTGGTGACGGCCTGCCGCTTCGCAGGGTCGCCTACGAGGGTCTCGCCCTTGTCCGTGTAGGCCACGACGCTGGGGGTCAAGCGGTTGCCGTCGAGGTTCGCAATCACCTTGGCCTCGGAACCTTCCATGACCGCCACCACCGAGTTCGTGGTGCCCAGGTCGATACCAATAATCTTTTCACCGCTTGCCATGAGAGTGCTCCAGGTTTGCTCTGTTAGTTGAACAGCGGCTCAAGGGCCGCGAAGTTTTGAATAAGGCGACGGAAGCTGCCCTCGGTGCACTTTGGGCAGTCTTCCGTCCATGCCCCGAAGGAAAGCAAGCTGAATGCCAAGAATGCATCGATCTGGATAAATTGCCTTAAGGCCAATTTTTGAAGCAGCTTGCGGAAATCTAGTGATGTTCGCGCTCGGCTGCCAGAATGCCAAAATGACAACTTGGCCCAGTCTACTGGCTCGAATTGGGGAGTGCCAAATTGGCAGGGCATGCCCTCAAACGCTCTTCGTTGAATCCGTTTGTGAAGGGACTTACTTTGTGCTGATGTCGCGTCCCGAATTTGGGGTGTCCGGTCCTCTGTGGCAGGTCGGCGAACTGCCTTCGCAAAGAGAGCGGCGTCAATGATTCTCACCGGCAGCGAGATCAAAGCTCGGCTCAACAAAGACATTGTGATTGAGCCCTACGACGAGAACTTGCTGAACCCCAATAGCTACAACCTTCGCCTGCACAACGAACTGCTGGTCTACGAGGAAATCGTCCTCGACATGCGGCGGCCCAATCGACTGCGGCGGTATACGATTCCTGACGAGGGCTTCGTCCTCAATCCCAATCAGTTGTACTTGGCGCGAACAGTCGAGCGTACTGAAACGCACAATCTCGTACCGATGATCGAAGGCCGCTCATCCATCGGGCGCTTGGGATTGTTCGTGCACATCACTGCGGGCTTTGGCGACATCGGCTTCAAGGGCTATTGGACGCTGGAGATGTATGCCATCCAGCCGGTGCGAATTTATCCCGGCGTGCCGATCTGCCAGATCTTCTATCACACGATCCAGGGCGAAGTCATCGACTACGACAGCGACAAGTATCAGAACAATCAGGACATCCAGCCGAGCCTGCTCTACAAGGAGTGGCAGTCCAAAAAGGACCCGCAGTTGCGGCTGTCGTTTGGCCAGGAGTCGTCGTAAAAGAATACGTGGGGCCACAGCAGGTTGCGTAAGTAGGACGGACAATCCTGTCCGTCACGCTGTCGGCGGACAGGATTGTCCGTCCTACAGCCTGTGGGAGACCCGGTGTGATTGAGAGACGGCCGGTGACGCATGCGACTTCTGACGTACAACATTCATAAGGGCATCGGCGGTCGCGATCGCCTGTATCGACTGGAACGCATTGTCGAGGTCATTGAGTCGCAGAATCCGGATTTGATCTGTCTGCAGGAAGTTGATCGGGATGTGCTGCGGTCGAGGCACGACGACCAACCGAAGCTATTGGCGGAATTGCTGGGCGTGGCGGATTCGTTCTTTCAGATGAACGTGAAGCTGAAGTCTGGCGGCTATGGCAATCTGATCCTGTCACGCTGGCCGATTATTGAACGTCACAGCATTTCGTTGCGGCTGTGGGTCAAGAAGCCGCGCGGAGCGCAGCTCGTTCGCGTTGAGACGCCCGAGGGACGGTTACAACTCGTCAACTGGCATCTGGGTCTGGCCGAACTGGAGCGCAGTTGGCAGACGCGGCACCTGCTGAATCACCACTTGTTTCGGGAGTATTCGGACCTGCCCACGTTGCTCGTGGGTGATACCAACGACTGGCGTAACGCATTGATTCGCAGCGTCATGACTCCGGCCGGGTTTGAGCAGATCACTCATCCGGCCTCGCGATTCCGTTCGTTTCCGGCCTGGTTTCCGATGGGGTCACTCGACAAGGTGTTTCATCGCGGTCTGGCGGATATTCGGGCGGCGCATGTGATCCGCACCGCTCAAAGTCGAGTCGCGTCAGATCATCTGCCGCTGGTGATTGACTTTCATCTGGGCAGTGACCGACCTGAGATCTGAGTTCAACTCGCAGGCTACAAAAACCTGCGCCCGAAGGCCGGCCTGTGTTCGAGGGCACAGGACGTCTTCGGGCGCATCGGTTTCTGTATCGATTAACGATCGAGTTATTTCTCGATGTTGATTTCGCAAGGTTCGGCGACTTTGCGGTAGCCGAGGCTGCGGACGACTTCCAGAACTTCGCTCCACGTCGGGAACATCCGGCCGCTGTTGCGCTTGTACTGATCCATCGCGCTCATGAACTCAACTTCGTCCTCGTTGTAGTCACGCTCGCAGGTCGTCGGATCGATCTGACGACGACGCTCCACCTTCGCGCGGCGTTCCGGCATGGCGTCACGGCGTTCCGTGCCCGTGAATTCGGCAACCGGCGTCTTGCGACGCTGCTTGCCGATGCGCCGGTCGTTTGAGCGGCGATCTACAATCAGTTCAGCAGTTCCATGAGCAGCATCAAAAGTCATCATCAGCGTCCTCAAACAAAGTGCGGTCAACCAAGGGGATTGGGGGCCAGCCACCGGCCACGCCGCTGTCCTCACGAAATCCAATCACTTTCCATGCTGGATTTCGCGTCTGCGACGAGGTCAGTTCTGCTCGCAACTCGATCGCTTGAGGGCCGCAGCGGTCGTGTCCACACACCATCCCGGCCAATCCTTCAAACGATGCCCGGAATCCATGAGGCTATTAAGCCGTTTCAACACGGAATTTCAGGCTTGAGATGCGAATCAGTGTGCTCTCACTGAGAACCTACACCGAAACTGAAGCCTTTCCACAAAACGGAAGAGATTCCGGTCTGACAAACTCTGCCGAAGTTCCACTTGTTCCGGCTTGGCGAATCGCCACCGATTGTGCCGATAATGAGCATTGGCCGGATCATTCGGGGAGGCTGGCGTTCTCGCCGTGCTTGAGTGCCATGCCCGCCCGAATATCATCCGCCCGTCTGACGTCTCGAACGAGCGCTCCCGCTCCTGGAGATCGCCACTCTTGCGGCCCATGCCGCGTTAGGAATTTCACGTTTCATGTCCCTATCATCCGCCTCGCCATCTCCCGCCGGACCTCGTCCAATCGCCATCCAACCCCCGTGGGGAGATCTCGCGATTCTGCCCGGCTCGGGAAATCCGAAGCTCGCAAAGTCCATCGCTGATCGTCTGGGCGTGCCGACGGTGCCCTGTCAGGCCCGCACGTTCAGCGAAGGCAACGTGTTTGTGCAGATCAAAGAGAACGTGCGTGGTCGCGACGTGTTCGTGATTCAGGGTGTGCAACACCCCGTGAACGACAACTTCATGGAACTGTTGTTCTGGATAGACGCTCTGAAACGCGCCAGTGCTCAGCAGGTCACGGCGGTGATTCCGTACTTCAGTTACGCCAAAGGTGACAAGAAGGACGAGCCGCGAGTGTCCATCCGGGCCCGAGTCTGTGCGGATGCGCTGGAAGCGGCGGGCTGCGACCGAGTGCTGACGATGGACCTGCACAGCCCGCAGATTCAAGGTTTTTTTAGTATCCCTGTGGATCACCTGTACGGTCGACGCGTCTTCTGCGACCACATTCGGTCACTCAACATTCCTGATCTGGTGGTCTGCAGTCCCGACGTCGGCTTTGCCAAGTCGGCTGTTGAGTTCGGCAAGGTGCTGAACGCACCGGTCGTCATCGGGTCGAAGATCCGGGCCGACCATACGGAGACCGTCGAGATTCATTCGGTCATCGGCGATGTGGCTGGCAAGAACGTCGTACTGGTGGACGACTTCACGATCACCGGCCGCACGCTCGTCAGCATGGCCGAAGCCCTCAAGGAGCGCGGTGCGAAGGACATCTACGCAGCAGTGACTCACGGTGTGCTCGCCAAGGATGCTCCCCAACGCATCGGCGACAGCCTGATCCGCAAGATGTTTGTCACAGACACCATCGAACTTCTCTCCGACCCGCTTCCCCCCAACATGGAAGTGATCACCGTCGCGCAACTCTTCGCGGACGCGATTCAATCCATCCACTACCGGACGAGCGTGAGTTCGTTATTCTAACCAATCGAGATGACTCCCCTCGCCCCTTCGGGGAGAGGGGCTGGGGGTGAGGGGCGAGATCGGCCTCGGCAGCGATGCGAGTTTGAAACGCAGACGTTACGCCCCCTCGATTCCGCCAGCGGCCAGTTCGACGAGCGTGCGCAGCATCACCCCGGTGGCTCCGCCTTCGCGGTGAGGCTTGTTGCTCGACGCGAACGCTGGTCCGGCGATGTCGAGATGTACCCAGGGTTTGCCGGACACGAATTTCTCCAGGAACTTGCCGGCGGTGATCGCTCCGCCCCAGCGGCCACCGATGTTGCGGCAGTCGGCGACGTCACTCTTCAGCAGGTCGGTGTAGAGGTCGAACATCGGCAGTTGCCACATCAGCTCGCCCGCTTGCTTCGCGGCGGTAGAGACTTGATCGCACCACGCTTGATTGTTGGTCATCGAACCAACCACTTCTTCACCGAGTGCCACCACGCAGGCGCCCGTGAGCGTCGCCAGGTCGACGATACGATCCACGCCGCGATCGACGGCGTAGCTCAGCACGTCGGCTAGCACGAGCCGCCCTTCGGCGTCGGTGTTTTGCACTTCAATGGTGACGCCGTTGCGGGCTTTCAGGATGTCGCCCAGCTTGTACGACGAGCCGCTGATCATGTTCTCGACGAGGCCCATATAAGCCGTGACGTTGATTGGCAGCTTCAGCTTGGCGATGGCGGTGATGGCTCCCAGCACGGTCGCGGCGCCAGCCATATCGCACTTCATGGTGAGCATGCCGTCCGTCGGCTTGATGGACAGACCGCCGCTGTCGAAGGTCACTCCCTTGCCGACGAGGGCCAGAGTCGGAGCACCAGCAGCGCCGCCCTTGTAGTCGATGACCACGACTCGCGGCGGTTCAACGCTGCCTTGAGCGACCGCCAGCAGCGAGCCCATACGTTCGACAACCAGGCGGTCCCGATCCATGACGTCGCAGGACAGGCCCAACCCGGCTGAAACCTCGCGAGCGCGCTCAGCGAAGGATTCCGGCGTCAGATGCTGGGGCGGCAGATTGATGAGTTCTCGAGTCAGGTTGATGGCTTCTCCCAGCACTTCACCACGGCGTGCTGCATCGGTGAGGTCCGGGTTCGCGATCAGGTGCACTCGCACGAAATCAAACCGCGTGGCTTCGCTCTTCAGCAGATCCTGCCCGACAGTTGCGACTCGGCTGGCGGTGCCGATCACTTCGGCGGCAGTGTTGGCAGACAAGTTCGGACCGAGTTGTTCCGGCAACGCGAACGCGACGCTGACTTCCTTCTTGGTCGCAACGTTGCGGAGGGCGGACATCGCCGCTTTTTCGAACTTGACGCGGTCCAGACTGTCGACTGCGCCGATGCCGACCAGCAGCAGGCGTTTGGCCTTGATGCCGTTCGGAGCATGCACCGGCACCAGTTCGGCCAGCTTGCCGGTAGCGTCCTTCTGATCGAACAGTCGCTTCAGGAGTCCGCCGGTGGACTGATTGAGGTCGCTCAGCGCGCCGGAGAATTCGGACGAGTCTGAGACGCAGACGATCAACCAGTCGGCGTCGATTTCAGACCAGACGTGAGAGCTGATTTCCAAGGGCATGTTGAATCCGTTCGAAGTTGGAGTGCAGAGTTGAGCGACCGTGCGAACGTTATTGAGTGGCCGCCTGATACGGAACAGAGGCCGCAAGGTGGAATCGCGCGGGCGTGTTCCGCTACCAATCGCGTATTCTCGAATTGTTGATCGACTCCTTGAAAGGAATCACATGAAGGCAGCCTTCATTCGCGAACCTGGCGCCGCCAGCGTCATTCAATACGGCGACGTGCCGAAACCCGAACCTCAACCCACCGAAGTGCTCGTGAAAGTCGGCGCGGTGGCGGTCAATCCCATCGACACCTACATCCGCGCGGGCATCGTCAAAATGCCGCTCGGCAACCCTCATATCATTGGTTGCGATCTGGCTGGAACGGTGGAAGCCGTCGGTTCTCAGGTACGTCGCTTCAAGCCCGGTGACCGAGTCTGGGGCAGCAATCAAAACCTCTTTGGTCGTCGCGGCTCCTTCGCTGAGTATGCCGCCGTCGGCGAAGAATGGCTCTACCCGACGCCGTGCTGCATGACGGATGAAGTCGCGGCTGCGGGTGCTCTGGTTGGCATCACGGCGCATCTGGGGCTGTTTCTCAACGCTGGTTTGAAGTCTGGTGAAACCGTCTTTGTGAATGGTGGAACCGGTGGCGTCGGTGCGGCAGTAATCCAATTGGCCAAAGCGGCTGGAGCGAAGGTCATCACCACTGTCGGCAACGACACCAAGAAGGCTCTGTGCGAAAGTTGGGGCGCGGACTGCGTGCTGAGCTATCGCGACGAGAAGCTCGACGACCGCATTCGCGAGTTCACCGCAGCAAACGGCGGTCTGCAGGTCTGGTTTGAAACTCAGCGCGAGCCGACTCCCGACCGCACGGTCGGACTGATGTCCAATCGCGGGCGAATCATCGTGATGGCCGGCCGGGCTGCTCGTCCCGAGTTTCCGATCGGTCCGTTCTACGTGAAGGACCTGCGCATGTTCGGATTCGCGATGTTCAACGCGACGCCCGCCGAGCAGCGCGAATGTGCCGAAGCAATCAATGCCGCGTGCGAAGCTGGTCACTGGCAGCCTCAGATCGGCAAGGTGTTCCCGCTGAGCGAAGCCGCTGCCGCGCATCAGATGCAGGAAGACAACACGCTGGCGGGCCAGGGCACCTTGACCGGCAAGATCGTGTTGAAGCCGTAGCGAACGATCTGGGCTGAATTAAGAAGTAGGCCGGACAATCTTGTCCGGCTCTCGGACAGGAATGTCCGACCTACAGAAATGCCGCTCCGATACCGAACCCTCGAAAAGAGTCAAATCAAGATGGAACGAGATCCCGCTGATGCCTGAACTCACGCCGTATCAATGGATGCTGGCCATCGCGGCTTCGATCGGAGTCGGGCTGTCGAAGAGCGGCTTCACGGGCGTGGGCATGTTTCATGTGCTCGTGTTCGCATTCCTGTTCGATCCCAAACAATCGACGGGCGTCGTCTTGCCGATGCTGATCGTGGCGGACATCCTCGCCGTGTGCACATTCAAGCAGCATGCCCGCTGGGACTACGTCATCAAGATGCTGCCGCCGACCTGCCTAGGGGTCATTGTCGGTTGGCTGCTGATGTTCAAGCTGAACGAAGCTGCCTATAAGCCCGTGATCGGCTCGCTGATTCTGGCACTGGCCGGAGTGCAGATCGCACGCCTGCGCAAGCCCAGTTGGTTTGATCACATTCCCCATGCGAAATGGTTCGCCTGGTCAATGGGTTTACTGTCCGGCTTCAGCACGATGCTGGCCAACGCGGCCGGGCCGATCATGAGTCTCTACCTCGTTACGGTGGCTCTCCCGAAGCTGGAACTGATCGGCACAATTGCCTGGTTCTTTCTGATCCTGAACATCTTCAAGGTGCCGTTCAGTTGGTCGCTGGGACTGATTCGCACGGACACGCTGGCGCTGAATGTGGTCTTGGTACCGGGCATCGTCTTCGGCCTCTTCATCGGCCGCTGGTTGGTGCACCGCATCCCGCAACGATTGTTTGATGGGCTAGTGCTGGTGTTCTCAATCATTGCCGCACTGAAGCTGATCGCCGAGGCTTTTTAGCTCTTACTCGTTACCAAGCTCTGCTTCCTGGTCGTCAGCTCTGCTTGATCAAATGAAGCGAAGCTTCCAACAGATTCGTTACCAAGCAGACCTTGGTAACGAGCGAACTGTCTCAACAAGAAAGGCCGCGTCGTGGGGACGCGGCCTTTGTGAATGCTGATCTGCTCAACAAAAGAATTACTTCTCGTCGAGGATCTCGACGGCTTTGAATTTCTTGCCTTCGAGCATTTCCAGGCTGGCGCCGCCGCCGGTGCTGATGTGAGACACCTTGTCGGCGAAGCCCAGTTGCTGCATGGCTGCGGCGCTGTCGCCACCGCCGACGATGCTGGTTGCGGAACTGTCAGCAATCGCCTGAGCGACCGCCTTCGTACCGGCGTCGAACGGCGGCATCTCGAACACGCCCATCGGTCCGTTCCAAACGACGGTCTTGGCGGACGAGACCAGCGACGCGTAGTGCTTCGCGGTGTCAGGTCCGATATCGAGCCCTTCAAAGCCATCGGCGATCTTACCGAAGGGAACAACCTGCTTGTTGCAGGTGCTCTTGAAGTCGTCACCGCAGTGAGTGTCAGTGGGCAGCACGAGCTTGTCGCCACCCGACGCCATCAGTTCCTTGGCCAGTTCGACCTTATCCAGTTCGACGCGGCTCTTGCCGAGCTTTCCGCCCTTGGCGAGACCGAACGTGTAAGCCATGGCGCCGCCGATTAGGACCTTGTCGCAGACCGTGAGCAGATTCTTGATGACTTCAATCTTGTCCGAGACCTTCGCGCCACCGACGATCGCCACGAACGGGCGTTGCGGATTGGAGATCGCATCGGACAGGTACTTGATCTCTTTCTCGACGAGGAATCCAACCACCTTCGGCTTGCTGCCCATCGCCTGCGGAACGGCGTACATCGAAGCGTCCGCACGGTGGCAGGTGCCGAAGGCGTCGTTGCAGTAGATGTCCGCGAAGCCAGCTAGTGCGGACGAAAACTCCTGGTGAACCGCCTTGTCAGACTTGCGGTCCTCACCCGCGTTGAACCGCAGGTTTTCGAGGACCAGCACCTGACCGTTCTGCAGGGCTGCAACCTTGGCCTTAGCGTCAGCTCCCACGGTGTCCGTGGCAAAAGTCACCGGCTTGCCGAGCAGTTCCGCGAGCTTGTCGGCGGCGGGCTTCATGCTCATGGAAGGCACGACCTGGCCTTCGGGGCGACCGAGGTGGCTCATGAGGATCAGCTTGCCACCGCGCTCCAGCACGGACTTGATGGTCGGCAGCGCCATGCGGACGCGCAGGTCGTCCGTCACGTGTTGCTGATCGTCCAGAGGAACATTGAAGTCCACGCGCATGAGGACTTTCTTGCCGGAAACATCGACGTCGGCAACAGACTTCTTGGCCATGACAAACAGCTTTCTATCGAGATGCGTTGAGAGTTCCTCATCACCAGCAGTAAGGCACAGGCTCCCCTCGGAGCGGCCTTGGATGAGGCAGCGTGTCAACGAAGTGATTCACGCCCGTTCGAGTGCGGCGGGATAGTATTCCGCTCGTTCGGGAACGCAAAGCGCCCGACCAATGCATCAACGAGCTCCCACATAAACGCATGACTTCATGCGCGAATTGGCGAGCGGGGGATGTCAATCCCCCCAAGCTTTTGTCAGCGACTGGAGCCCCTCGGGGGACTCACGTCCCCCGCTCGCCAACTGGTCAAGGATTCGCTCGGTTCTTAAAGAATCCTGTTAAGGCCGGTTTCTGATTTCGGTCAGCCTCGCACGGGCGAATTCAATCCAACGTTGAACAGTCGGCGAGGCACTTATGGAAACGGTCGAACAACTGCAGCGTGAATACGATGATCTGCACGCTCAGGCGACTCGTCTGGCCGGCGGACTGACGGATCTGGCCCAACGAGCGATGGTCTATCATCACATCTTCGAAGCGTCTGGTCGCAATCACATCTTTCCGCTGATCGCGGCTCACGGAGCCCTCTGGGCTCGCGGCTACTTCGCGTTCGGCATGCGGCTGGGTGCCGCGCTGGCCTGGCAGTTCCCATTGTCAGCCGCCAAACGCCGCCGTCATCTCGATCAACTGGCTGAGTTCGCCAACGCCTTTCGCAACGTCAATCGGCTGGTGTGTATTGATACCTACACGAACTTCCATTTCACGGAACGCTGGGGACATCATCCGGAAGCCACGCGGTTTGTGGCTCCCGAGTTGCTAGCCGCGTTGAATGAAATGCACGCGGCGAGACGGGAGGGTCGCGAACTCTCTGACGAACGAAAACGCTTTCTGTTTGAAGCTCACTTCTTCAACGAGCAACGGCACGTGGTCGGCCCGCGGATCAACGGCGCTCTGACCGCTTTTGAGTGGCCACTGGTGAAAGCGGCAGCACTGAAGCCGCTGATTCGCTTCGCCTATTTCCCGGCGCGAACGTACTTCTGGTTCCAGCACTTCGACCGCCACGAAGAGCGTATCACTCGCGGCCTGCAGGCCTTCGACATCGCGGCCTCGGCGGGCTGGGATCACGTCGAAGCGACACTCCGCAACTATGACGTTCTGCCGGCGACGTTCTTCCAGTCATCCGCCACACACTTCGCTCAGATGCGAGATGCGATTCTCAACACCGCGACCTGATCTAAGGAATTGTTTCGCCGCCACGCCAACGGTGTGCGCTCAAAGGCGGTCACGACCAGGAATGCGCCCACGCCGTTGGCGTAGGGGTTAAACGGGGAACATTCTCAGCTCAAGATGTCCGTCACTACGTGAGCGGGTTCGACTCCGGTGAGTTTAGAGTCGAGTCCCTGATGCTTCACGGTGAAGTGTTCGTGATGAATGCCGAGTTGCTGCAGGATGGTTGCATGCAGGTCGCGGACGTGGACGACGTTCTCCACGGAGTTGTAGCCCAGCTCATCCGTTGAACCGTACGTGATGCCACGCTTAATTCCGCCGCCGGCCATCCACATGGAAAAACTCTTGATGTGATGGTCGCGACCAGGGCCGCCTTTGCCTTGGAACATCGGCGTGCGACCGAACTCGCCGCCCCAGATGACCAGTGTCTCATCCAGCATGCCGCGCAACTTCAGATCGGTCAGCAATGCCCACACCGCCCGATCTGTTGCGTTGCAGCAGATATTCATAAAGCGAACCAGGTCGCCGTGATGATCCCAGTCACGATGATAGAGCTGAATGAATCGCACGCCGCGTTCGGCCATACGACGCGCCAGCAGGCAGTTGCTCGCGAAGGATCCATCGCCCGGCTGCGCACCATACATGTCCAGACCAGA